>JAJFVH010000091.1 GCA_021371875.1 Bacteroidales bacterium | reverse complement strand
TACAAAAGGCAGGTTACTTATTTTTCTCAAATTATTATCGCTCTGTTCGTGTATATTAAGAAACCGCCGTATACCGAACGGTACGTACGGTGGTGTGAGAGGACAGTGAGCGAACTAATCGCTCACTTCCTACTCGATTTTGAAAAAGCACAATTCAGAAGTTTGTCAAATGATGAATAAAGAAGTGTTCTGCGCTTTTTGCCCATTTCCGGAAATTTTTATCCGGCTTATACTGAGGAATAAACTCAATTAATTTTGTCAAATCAAAAGTATCTGACGATATGCCTGCCCCCGCCCGGCCGGCGTCAACAGCATTGCAACTTTGCTCGATATGAGCCGGCACCATCAGGACTGGTTTTTGCAGGTATAAAGCCTCGCAAACCGACTCAAAACCACTCGTAGAGGCATAAGCCCGGCAACGCTTCATATAATCTGTGAATTTTGTATCGTTGATTGTATGCAGCGTAAAAGTTTTATCCATCACCGTCGTTTCTTCGGCATCGGCTTTATCCCAGAAAAATTCAAGTTTATATGCTTTATTTTCCTGATGCCAGTCCATTACCTGTTGTTGGAAAGTCGGATTCAGCATGTATCCCAATATATAATCGCCCTCAACAGGCTCTGCCTCTAAAATTTCTTTACGCAACAAGGGCGGCACGATGGATATTCCAGCAGCGTCGTAATCAGGATGAGTACCAAACGACAAGGCCAGGATTTTATCGGCTCTTAAACAAGTTAATTTGGTATAAAAAAGCAGCGAAGGCAGCTCGGGATTCAGTTTTAATTTCGAAAATGAAAAGTCGGGATGCAAAAACAGGTACTGATGGGCGATGCACACAAACCTGACTTTAGGTCGTCGTATTTCGAATAACAATCCGGCAATAAAATCATAAAAGTTAACAACAACATCCGGTTTCAAGGTTTTTATTCTCTCATGTAAAAATTTTAAACTCTGTACAAATTCCGGGCTTCGTTTGGTGTTATAAATCACGCTCTTCAGCAAAATAGCTTTATTGTCATTTTGAGCCGGTAAAAAATTAGGACTGTCGAAAGTTTTTAGCGGACATTGAATCTTTTGATTGAAAAATGCCGGAATCTGACGATGCGGACTTTTCCCGACAAGCACTTCCAAAACCTCATGCCCGTTTTTCACAAGCAAATCACGCAATGCCAAAGCCTGCATTAAATGTCCACGTCCTTCGCCTTGTACTATAAATAGATATTTCACCTGAAAAGTTAATTGGTTGATTATACATTCTGAAAGAAACAAACCCGATTTTGTTTTTAATCTAGCCTGATCAGGTTTTTATCGTAATGATAGATATCCCAGTTGCCTTCAAAATCTTCGGTCAGGGCAGTGAGCGATTCCACCCAGTCGCCCGAATTGAGGTAATGGATTCCCTGTATCATTTCGTTAGCCGACTGATGGATATGACCACAGATAACGCCATCCATTTTTTTTGATTTTGCCAGTTTTGCCAATTGATTTTCAAAATCGGAAATATACGATACCGCCTGTTTTACTTGTTTTTTCACTCTTTGCGAAAGAGAATAGTACGGTAACCCTTTTTTGATACGGCGTTTATTTACAAATTTATTCAAACGCAGTAGAATACTATAACCTACGTCGCCTATTTTTGCCAGCCATTTCATCCCTGTGGTTACACTGTCGAAAATGTCGCCGTGCGTTACATAATACCGCTTATCGTTCGACTTGTGGATATAAAAATTCAACACCCTGATATTGGCAAAACGAAAAGGAACGACAGTGTCGAGGAAATCATCGTGATTACCCCGCACGTAAACTACTTTCGTGTCGTCACGCTCCATCATTTTGATAATTTGTTTAAAAAAAGCGGTATGTTTCTTTTGCCATGAATGCTTTTTGTTTCCCTTTTGCAAATGCCAGCCATCGATAATATCGCCGTTAAGAATTAACTTTTTACATTTAACCCCTTCGAGAAAGTGACAAACTTCCTCAACCTTTGAATGTGGCGCGCCAAGGTGAATGTCCGATAAAACGATAGTCTTGTATGCTTTTCTGTTCATGGATGTTTAGCCTAAAAATAACAAAAGCCTCATAAATATGAAGCTTTTGTTACATTGATTTGTCATTTGAATTTCCAACTTGCACCGATTGACCAGGTGCGTCCCAAATTATATACTTTATTGTTGAGCGTCGCCGATTTGGTTTCACCATCCCTGACGTACTCGTAAGTTTGCTGCGTTATGTAATCCTGTGCCAACAGATCTTTTATTCCGAGTTTCAGTTCGAGCCGTTTGCCGATTTTCTTGTTCAACGAAAAGTCAACCACATGGCGGGGCATTTCATAAATATCCGGGATCACCACTTCGCCCTGATTGAGCTGAGCAGCTACCATGATGCGTTTTCCCATTACATTGTACATGATGGAAGAAGAAAGTCCGGCTTTGTCGTTTTGGTAAAATAATCCGGCATTCAATACGTATGGCGACTGACCCTGTAACGGACGGCTGCGTTCGGTTTGTAGGTTTTCAAACTCCACCTTGCTGAAAATATACGAAGCATTTAGATTTACGCTGAAATTTTTAAGCCCGACCAATGTTTCGAGCGATTTCTTCAATTCCAGTTCCAATCCGTAATTAATGGCGCCAATGGCATTTTCGAACGAGAACTCATTTCCTGTTCCCACACTGACCATTTCAATCGGGTTGGTGAAATGTTTGTAAAATGCCGCCAAAGTGAAAGTTTCGTTTGGCGTCGGATAATGTTCAAAACGGAAATCGACGTTTTGAATTGTAGCATCTTTCAGCAGAGGATTACCTTTTACCGAGTTTTTCTCCGTAAAATCGTAATAGCTCAAAGGAGATACTTCGCGGAACTCGGGGCGATTGATAGTATACGCATAAGCCAGACGAATCAAAGTTTTTTCGTTAAAACTATATGAAGTGTTCAATGAAGGAAAAAGTTTAAATGTAGGATTGTCCACTTTTACAGGTGAACTGGCATTGTAATATCCGTTCAACATCAACCGGTTGTATTCGGCGCGAACACCGCCGCTCAAATTCAGCATCCCGATGGGCAAAGTAAGCGAAAGATAACCGGCGCCCAATAGATTTTGAGCATCGTAGCTGTTGGCAATATTAGTTTGTTCGTCGACACTGATTACTTTTCCCTGTCCAAGATATGGTTCGGTGAAAAGCGTTTCGAAACCGAGCGCATTTACCTCGTCATCGCCTAACGGTCCGTAAGCCTTGCGATAAGTGATGCTGCGTTCCGAAAAGTTACGGGTTTTGTATTCGCTGTAAGCTCCGGCTTTGAGGGTGGACATGATATTGCCCAACAACAATTTGCGGTCGTAATTTACGGCGGCAGTCGTTACATATTCGTGATTGGTCATGTAGAGTCGTCCCAATTCGTTGATACTCGGCACATCGGGCAGCATATATTCATAAACTCCGGCGGCATTTTCCTTCATACTCCAGTTTTGGCGGTCGGGCTCAATGCGGTTGGCGTAAGCAAATCCAAGATTCCAGTCCAACTTTTTATCGTCGCTGTTCTGCAATTTGTGATTTCCGCTCAATTGCCCCGAATAAGTAGTGCGGCTTGAATATTGATTGTTGAAATATTTGAAATTCCCCTGACGGTAATTGTTCCAGCCATACGTATTTGCCGTTTTGTCGACGCCGATTTGGTTCAGTATATTTTTGAATTCAAGTTTTGTTCCGTTTGCAGTTTGATACGCCCAGTTGTGCATTAACCCCACTTTAAAGTCGGTGGAGTAAATATCGGCATTGTATTGATAAAGATAAGTCGGGGTTTCGGTGGTTGGGTCGAAACGTTCGTACATATAATTGCTCATATTGCTTCGGGTCGACGAGGTGTTGCTGTACGAAAGCGAAGTAATTGTCCCAAGCCTTGCTCCTCCCTCCAGATTCCATTTCTTACCAAAGGCTACCGAAAGTTTTTGATTGGGCAAAGCGTTGTAGCGTTGAGCCACCCAGTTATTGTTAAGTTTTAAAGCATAAGCATCGCGCTGAGCCAGCGACACTGTGTTGAGATTTGCAGGAAAACCGGAAGGAATGCTGCGGGCTCCGCTTCCTAATCCAAGAAAATCGAGCGATTGAGAAGGCAGATGATACGTATCTTTAAATGTAGTCACATCATTGTAACCCAACCCGTATTCCACGTTCAAAAAGTTTTCGTCCGGAATATTCTTCGTCGATATTTTGATAAATCCACCGGTTGCTTCGGCCGAAAGTTCAGGCGATCCGGTTTTATAGATAAGCATATTGTCTATCATATTGCTCGGGATAGCATCGAACGAAAAAGCTTTTACGTCGGTTTCGCTACTCGGTGTGGCGGCATTGTTGAGCCACACATTGTTGTAACGTTGGTTCAGTCCGCGCACCACCACAAAACGGTTGTCCTGTATGGTGACGCCCGGCACACGCTTTACCACTTCGGAAGCATCGCGGTCGAGTGTTTTGCCGATTTGTTGCGACGAAATACCATTCACCACCTGCACTGCCGAACGAACACTTTTGAGCATCGACAGTTCGGTATCGGTACGATGTTGCGCCACCACCTGTACGCTTTCGAGCATCAACGACGCCTCTTCCATATCAATATTAACAATCGTAGGTTTCCCCTTTTCTACAACTACATTCGGTATGCGTTGCGCCGTATACGAAACGTATGAAATAACCAATGTATATTTTCCGGGGGCAACAGTCAAAGTATAGTTTCCGTCAATGTCGGCGGTAGTTCCGTTCGTGGTTCCTTCTATCAGAATAGCGGTTCCGGTAAGGGGTTCTTTGTATTTTTTATCCATTACACGACCCTGGATAGTAGTCTGTGCAACAATAAATTGAGCCGTGATAACGACCAAAACAAGAAGAAAAGAGCGTAAATAATTTTGTAATCTCATTGAGCTTTTAAAGTTTCGTAATTTGTTGGCGCAAAATTACGACATGTGTGTTTCATTGATGATAAGAAACTATTACAATGGGGTTACGTTAAGACCCGACAGGTTTTTAAAAACAATTATATATAACAATATATTTCTGCTTTGACAGATTATTTTCTCTATACAGGATTTACAGGATGAACAGGTAAATTATACCCCCAAAAAATGATATATTACAAAAATTTACTGAATGTATATTGTTTCGATCGTCTGTTCTATAAAATGAAACCTGTTCATCTTGTCTTGTGGTTTATTATTATTTCAATCTGTCAAAATAGAAACATCATGAAAGTTTATTTTATACAGTAATTAGGGTCTGCTGAAAAACACATACATTGTTGATAATAGCTGTATTATATCCTGGGGGTTTTTATTCAACAGGCAAGCCTTTTAGATTGGAAAACGTAAATTCCTCTACACTTAATAGCTCGGTGCGCTGCACCTATCCAAAGCCACAGAGTGGCGAACCATTGGTAGATGATAATGAATATCCATGTCGTTTTAAGGTACAACGCGTACCGAATCCTATTGATTGATTGTTTTAAGTTTTTCAGCAGTCCCTAATTAGCAACAAAATATGTCAGAAAGATAACTATAAATCATTTTTACAAAACCTCTGCAAACCAGGGGGAAGTAGTAATTCGGGGGAATGCAAAATTCATAGTTAATTAATATTAATATTGGTTTTAATCATATACAACTCCTTATCTTTGTTGTGAAATATTATAGAAATATAGGATAGATTAGTACTAATATTTAAAATTAAATTTGTATGCAAAAATTTATTCCTCTTTCTCTTTTATTAACGCTAGCTGTTTGTTCTAATGTATTGTTTGCTCAATTAAAAGTGGCTAACAATGGTAATATTGGGATACAATTAGGAAGTGGGATTCCTTTATCTGCATTGTCAATAGGAGGGGCTGGGAATACGAGTAACAAAGTTGATATTGTCGGTCAATACACAGGATTAAATGTTTACAGAACAGGCACATCTAATATTGAATGGAATTATGCAATCAATGCGTATTGTGATTTGGTTTCATTAAACGCAGTTGGTATAAGAGGACAAGCGAATGCCACTTCAATTCAATCAATCGGCAGGGCTTGGGGCGTTTTGGGTTTAGCTGGAAATGCAACTACAGGTTACAATTACGGTGTTATGGGAGTGCTCCAAGGTACAGCTAATGGCGCCGGGGTTGTTGGGATTTCTAACGGGAATACAGACCTCTGTATCGATGGAAAATGGGCAGGTTATTTTTCAGGCGATATAAGAGCAACAGGAGGAGTATTAGGTGTTGCTTTTATAAATACATCTGACAAAAGATATAAAAAGAATATTGTTGATATTGACTCCAAAAAAGCATTAACTAATGTGATTCAAATGCTTCCTGTAGAATATAATTTAAATCAAGTATATATTGACTCAAAAGGAGAATCAACTAAAACCTCACAAGGTGTTTTTGATGAGAAATCTCAAGTATTTCGTAAGAAGCATTATGGTTTAATAGCTCAGGATTTGCAGAAATTATACCCCGATTTAGTATATGAAGATAGCAATGGTTATTTAAGTGTTAATTATATCGGAATTATTCCGTTGTTGATTGAATCAATAAAAGAGTTAAACGTAGAAGTAGCAACTTTGAAAATGAGTGTTAATTCAGGGTCTGCATCTAAAGTAAAATCATCCGGTGATATTCCAATTACTGTAACGCAAGTAGCCGCTCTTTATCAAAACTCCCCCAATCCTTTCTCTCAAACTACTCAAATAAAGTATTACTTACCAGCAACTGTACAATCTGCTCTTTTGTGCATTTATGACCTGCAAGGCAAGCAACTGAAACAAATAAATATTTCGGAACGTGGTAACGGTTCTCAACTTATTTATGCCGCTGAATTTGCAGCAGGGATTTATCTCTATGGGCTTATTGCCGATGGCAATGAAGTGGATGTAAAGAGAATGATATTGACAAATTAATTGCTGAAGCTATGAAAACAAAATTAATCGTTTCTTTCTCTTTATTGAGTCTGATTCTGTGTGCTCAGAGCTATAAATCTTATTTCGGAAAGGAATACAACAAGTGGTACGTCCTTTATGATGGAATAGTTTGTCCCAATACATTCAATTATCTGACTTGTGTCAACAGGGAAACAATGATTAATGGCAAAACCTACCAATTGCTATTTAAAATTCAAGAGTTAAGCGATGATACTATAAACTCTGTGCCAATAAGTACTATATCAAATCAATATTTAAGAGAAGACTCTGTTACAGGGAAATTATATTATCTCTTTGAAAAATATTCAGATACCGGCACATTTATATCATATTCTCCTGAAATATTGGTTTCAGATATGAGTTTACATATTGGGGATTCAATAGCGCTTAACGTTACAGGATCAAATTTATCATTTTGGGATAATCT
The DNA here is from genome assembly GCA_021371875.1 of Bacteroidales bacterium. Classification (GTDB taxonomy): domain Bacteria; phylum Bacteroidota; class Bacteroidia; order Bacteroidales; family Paludibacteraceae; genus Paludibacter. The sequence goes on along the minus strand of JAJFVH010000091.1, from coordinate 696 downwards.
GAATTTATCAACCTATGACAATAAATATTACGCAATGGCAGATAGTGTATATTTCAAGGATGGCTTAAAACATGTAAGAACAACTGCTTTATTTAATTCTCCGGGTGCTATGTTTGAAAAACAGAAAACAGCCCTGACTTTTATCGAAGGGATCGGATCCAATTTAGCTCCAATTCTCGATTATGGTTCATTCGCTTATATGTCTGATGTATGGAAGCTAATGTGTAATGTAAAGGATAATAACACCACCTATTTTAACATTTCCAGATTATGCAGGCTCTATCTATACTGTGATGGCGTTGGTGTTCGTGAAACAAAGGATAACCATCAGTTTCTCTTGACGTTGCCAGACGGAGATATAAAAATTGAATTTACTTCGTCATTCTACGGAAGTGTCAAACTGATACAATCTACAGGAATGGTGATATATGAAACTCCATTAGCAAACAGAACTGAACATATTTTCAATTCTCAAGATTTTCAAAGTGGTATATATTTTTTACAGATTGTTGATAAATCTGGAAAAACAACGACAACAAAGTTGATTATATAAATTTTTAGTACATGACAAAAATGTATTATGCAGAAAATTAAAAAATTGCTACAATAATTTGGAAGAATAAGAACGCGGATAAGTCGGATTAAACTGATTAGCGCGGTTGAAATATTCCGGATTCAATAACAGATTTAAACTTC
>JAJFVH010000090.1 GCA_021371875.1 Bacteroidales bacterium | reverse complement strand
TGTAATTTTTCACTTTAGGAGTTCCATTTTATTGTTTCGACCATACTTTGTGGCGTTCAGTCGGCTAATATTGACGTTCAGATAGTACATTTTGGTGTTTAGCCGGAACGTTGGGGCGTTTAGTTGGTCAATATTGATGTTTAGATGTTAAATTTTAGTGTTTAGATGGCGTTTTTGGTGTTCTGTTGATCTGTTTTGGTCGTTAGACGATTATTTTTGGCGTTCAGTCATTAAATTCAGTCCTTACGGCCGACATTCCTTTCAACAAATACACCATAACACGATGAACCAATACCTTTATGAAGCAACTTTCTATCCTGTTTTCCATAATTAAACGGTGAATAAATTAATTTGTATCGGTTTTTTCATCCGTATTATCGGCATCTCCTTTTGCTTTTGCTACCTGTCGTACTTTCTTCAACAGTTTGGTAAAAGTATACTCCGATAATTTAACGGGATCAGATCCTTTATACAGCGCTTTACCTAAAGCTTCAATTTCGGTAACACGCAGGTATAAATCGTTAAGCACAGTGTGGTTACTTTGAACCAGACTTTTCCGTTTCGTCAAAATCTGATACTGTTGTTGCCTGTCGGTTTCAACAGCGGTTAAAGTTGTTTCCAGAGCGTTTATCAATTCATCCGACAATCCCACCTCTGTGAGAGCGGCTTTGTATGTATTGATATTAGCCAGTACCACACGCAATTTATTGACTACAGCTTCAGGATCCCTGGCATTTACGGCAGTACGTAATGCAGAAATACCAAACCCGGCCACTGTAATTCCTAAACTCTTAGCTGTCAATTTCAGATAAACTTCAAGACTATTCAATGGTTTGAGAAGTCCACTTATAGACACATTCATCCGATTTGAGATCAAACTCTTAGCAAGCGTTTCCGCTTGAGGGGCAAGCAAATTTTCCACGGCTGAAATCTTTGCTTCAGTTTCAGACACATATTCATCATTAAACTTGGGAGAAAAGGCTGTAAATTCGGTCAAATCACGTTTTAATGAGAACACGGTAAACTTACCAATTGGTAATAACTCTTCATCTTTGCAGTTGTAGAGTCGTTCAACATTAGTCATAAATATTACTTTAGGTTAATTATGTAAACAGAGATAGAAAGTTTGAAGTCTATTCTATTTTCACAGGGTCTCACGATGTTCAAAAAACGTCAGACCGGAAATACCTGTCAGCCGTTTGTGTTCGCTAATTGGTATCCTTTGCTCGCGAAAGTTCCCCTTGCTTGTGTCTCGACTTTGTCTGTTAGTGAGGGTGTGACTTCGGAGTCACGCTCTCACTATTCAAAGTTGAGTTTTAATACAATCTTTCAGAAATGATTCAATTTCGGTTGGGGTAACTGTGTATTTCGGTTGCAACTGTTTGAACCCGCTATCAATATGAAAACGCGAACTGTCAGTAAGTATTGACAATAAATTTTTGGTGGATAAAATATGTCCCGAGTAATTTAAGGCTAAATCTATCACCTTTTTGAAATCCGTTCCATGTTGGAATATGGAATAAATGTCGTAATAATCCCTAAAATTACTCCTTCGAAGCAGTACTTCCATTTTGATCGCTCCGATACTTTCAATATCTGCGATCCATAAGTTATCCTTTACACGAATTGGATCAGTTACCGGTGAAACTTTGTTACTGGCATAAAAAGAAACTTTTACTCCTGAAACCAAAAATTCAACATGATCAACATCCCATACATCCCGTGCTTCAATCGTGCCTATAGATGCTAATTCCTTTTCAATTTCAACCCAATCAACCTCTTGCTTTTGTGATGGGAAAGTTTTCCAACTCATAAAATCCATATCTTCGCTAAGTCGGGCATTCAACTGAATAGCAAGAGCAGTTCCACCGACAAGAATATAAGGCTTAATACATTATAATGAAGAAATCTTGTCGAATAACTCATTCGTATGGGGTGCTAATGCCTTCATGTTAATTTATGTATATGCTGACGAACAGTTCTTTTTATATATTGATCCGGATTTTTAATGTCAAAATACATCCATGCCAGTAATTTATTCAACTTTCTGTAATAATCATCCTGAATAACCAAACGCTCACGCCAGACTTGTTTGATTTTTTTGTAAGAATAAATAGTAAACAATTTATTTATATCATCAATGTCTAAATAAAGCAACGTTTTCTCAATCAGAATATCATCAGGTACTTCATTGTTTTGAAGCATGTTGTAAGACCAAAAACCATTTCGCCTCATCAACTTTTCAATCAATATTTCCTTTATATTTTCCATTTGTTATTGTATCTTTCACTGGGTCTCACGGTGTATCTCACCGTTCTTGCCTGCGGCAGGCAGGTCTTTCTACAGTTTGGCGCGCTTTATTCGTTTTTGGTTTTGATTTCCCCATCGATAGCATTAATCATTTCTATTACCTGACTAAATAATGGTTCGACAGACTCAGCATTATAGTCAAAGATATTTTCGTAATCTCCTTTTTGTCTCCAATCGTATAATTCGGTAAGAAGTTTTCCAAATTTCTTGTCTAATTTTCCAGTTTTTATATAATGGATTGAGAATTGGGAGCGAGTGCCGGAATGTGAGTTGACATGTATTTCGTTTTGAACCAACAGAGCATTAACTGCATAGAAAACAGCATAATAAAGCCGATTCACGGCTGAATTCCAAAAACCATTTTCAGCCAACACTTTAGCTGCCTCATAAGCATTGAAAGCGGAATCTATTCTATATTTAACGTACTCTAGTTTGTCATCGGTGTTCATAACTTAATTCCTTCTTTACTGACACTTATATAAAAAGGAGTTACTTTTTGCTTCGTTTCCCAATCTTTATTGGAATAGGCAAAAAGAGAAAAAGGTTCTCCTGTTTCCAATTCCAACTCGTAAAGATGATTCCTGAATTCACGTTCTTTATTTAAATCAACTGGGTAATCGGTAAGTATAAGTAAGTCCCAATCAGAATCCTTATGTTCGTTACCCCTTGCACGAGAACCATAAAGAATAATCTGTGCTTTGGGATCAATTTCAGATATATTCCTTTTAATCAATTGGGCTATTTGAAAAGTTTTTTTCTTCATAATTCAGATTTTTTAAATTTAACGATCATTGTTTATAAAACAAAAGTTTTAGTACATGACAAAAATGTATTATGCAGAAAATTAAAAAATTGCTACAATAATTTGGAAGAATAAGAACGCGGATAAGTCGGATTAAACTGATTAGCGCGGTTGAAATATTCCGGATTCAATAACAGATTTAAACTTC
>JAJFVH010000083.1 GCA_021371875.1 Bacteroidales bacterium | reverse complement strand
TGGGGTGGGATTATTTGCGGTTACGATTCGGAAGAAGTGCTTTTGAATTATGTAACTATCGAATATGGTGGCGCACAAACTACTGAACAATCGGCTTCGTTCCAAAATCAATTGTTTAAAACCGTAACAGGCGAAGGTGTTCCGGCTTTCCATTTTTGTAATACGGCGGGGAAATTTGTAATTCAAAACTGTACTTTCCGCAATAATGCTGAAGACCAAATTTATATAACCGGAGGAAAATCAATTGTAAATAACAATAAGTTTATCTCGAGCGGACTTGAAGGAGGGGATGCCATTAATTACAAATCGGGTTGTTTGGCTGATATTGCATACAATCTGATTTACGATGCCAACTCAAACGGATTCAAACTATCGAACAACGGAGCGCTTGACCCTCAGGCTCACCTTTTTGTTTACAACAACTCAGTAGTAAATTGCGGCTGGCGTCGTCCGAAAGTGAAAGGCGGTTCTATCTGGTTGGAAATGAATGTGTATGCCGAACTTTATAACAATATGATTTACGATTGTCGTTGGGCATGTAAACGTGATGCCTCGAATGTGGAAGACAGTCGCTCAGTGATTACGCCTAACTATTATTTTGCTTCGACAGCAACCGGTGTAACTCAATATCAGGCAGATGCGGCTAAAGGACAGCTTGTTGGGGCAAACGATATAGTAAGTACTTCGGCTGGCGATAAAAATCCGAATTTTGCAAACTATACCGTTCAAAGTACGGTAGACATCAATGCCGGAACAACCAAAAGCGGGAATATTCCTCAAACTTATAACGCCGCATGGGATTTCCGTTTAAATGCAGGTTCACCGGCTTTAACGGGAGGCAAAACCGACTTTGCTCGTCATTTTGCAACTGCCGGGCTTACTATCGATGGAGTTGAATACAAATCTCCCACACCTGCAGTTTACTTTGGCGCTTTTGGGGCCAAATAAACATTCCTTTCAATAATTGATTACAATAGGGAGATGAAAATCTCTCTATTGTATCATAATATTATAATATAATGAATTCAAAACTTTTCCAATTAACAGTCTTCTTTTTCGTTGCCTTCACGCTGTTTTCATGCGGATCAAAAGAAGGCATAAGTACCAAAGGTCTGGATATTTCGGATTATAATTTTATCATTGCCAACGATTTGGGGCGAAACGGTTATTATGACCAAAAACCCATTGCGACTGCTATGGGACAATGGGCAGACTCTGCCGGTATAGAATTTGTTGCAGCAGCAGGCGATATTCATCATTTCAATGGCGTGGCAAGCGTAAACGATCCGTTGTGGATGACAAATTATGAATTGATTTATTCCGATCCTTCGTTGATGCTCGATTGGTATGTCATACTCGGAAATCACGAATATCGTGGCAATACGCAAGCATGCTTGGATTACGGCAAAGTCAGCCGCCGCTGGATAATGCCGTCGCGTTATTATACCGTGATAAAAGAAGTGGACGACAAAACCACTATGCGTCTTGTTTTTATTGATACGGCGCCACTGATTGAAAAATACCGCAATGACAGTCTTGATTATCCGGATGCCTACAAGCAGGATGATAAAGCACAGCTGCATTTTATAGATAGTGTGCTTACGGTATCTAAAGAAACCTGGAATATAGTAATCGGACATCATCCCGTGTATGCTTACACGCTTAAAGATGAGAACGAACGCGCTGACATGCAATCGAAACTTGATCCGCTTTTACGTAAACACAAGGTGGATTTTTATTTTTGCGGACACATTCACAACTTCCAACACATAAAAATGACCGATTCGCCGGTTGATTATATTGTAAATAGTTCTGCTTCGCGTTCGCGTCAGGTAGAAAAGATTGAAGGGACTCAGTTTTGCAGCAATTTATCAGGTTTTGCCCTTTGCTCGGTTGATTCCACACACTTCACAGTCAATCTTATAGATAAAGAAGGAAGATCGATTTATAAATATACTCGAAACAAATAATAATTTACCCTAAAAGTTATGGCATCATTATGATGTACAATGATGGTTTTCAATCGTAAATAGTAAATGCTTTGGGGAAGATCAGCCAATAAGCCAAATGGCATAAGCATGGCACACGCTGCCACCCAAAACGAAAAGATGCCATACGGCATGCATAAATTCAGTTTTCTTCAACAAATAAATAATGGCTCCGACGGTGTAAAATAATCCACCGGCAACCAACCACCAGAAAATATCCATCTGATTATTTGCCGAAAGCACATCAACCAAAGGTTTAAAGGCAATTACAACTACCCAACCCATGGCCACATAGCAGGCCGTTTCGAGTTTCGAAGCATTTTTAAGATGCATAAAACTCATTACCACACCTGCAATGGCAGCTATCCATATAATGCCAAACAATGCCCAACCCCAGAGGCCCTGTTCGCGTAACACTACCAATGTAAAAGGCGTATACGAACCTGCAATGTGAACGTAAATGGCAGCATGGTCGAATTTCCGGCGGTTTAGTTTTTTATTCTCATCTTTTTCTGAATGATAAAGGGTGGACGTGATGTACGAGAATGTCATAAAAACCGCATAAACCAGATAACTGGAAATCAACCAATAATTGTTTGTGGGGATAGCTTTTTGCAATAAAAAGAACGTGACAACCAGTCCGAAAGGAATTCCCATAGCGTGTGTTAAGGCGTTTGCCTTTTCTTCACGTAATGTATATCTGCTCATTGATGTTTTGTTTTTTAGGTTGACAGAATCCCGACGTTGTTCTCCGATTAATTCAATGTACGTATCACCCTGTCAATCACAATACTTTCGAAACCACGACTTTGGGCAAAAGTGAATAATTTGCCTTGTTTTTCGTATTCGTATTCCCACTGAATGGTTTTCAGCTTGTTTTTCAGAATCACTCCCAGCATTTCTTCGTATTCGCCATCGTCTATTGTTTTCAGCGCATTGTTGATCAAATCGTTGGGTAGACCTTTTTGTTTTAGTGCATACGAGATCTTAATTTTTCCCCATTTGTTGAAGTGAAATTTATCTTTTGTAAAAGCCACACAATATCGCTTTTCGTTAATAAAATCGTCATCTATTAACTTGTTGATAATTTTCTCTTTTTCATCGCACGAAACGCACCATGCATTCAGTTTTTCTTCAACTTCCGACACGCAATGCTCAGATATTGAACAATAGGATGCTGCCTTATGAAGCAATTCCTCTAATGAATATTCCTTTTTCATTTTATTTGAGAATCTAAAGTGAAATCTCCGTTACAACACACAAATGTAATTATTTTTCTTTTCACAGCCGAATATCCGGTTAAAACTTTGAGAATATCGTGAAATTCTTTATTTATAATATTTTTTAATAGTAATTTCATGTGTTTA
>JAJFVH010000078.1 GCA_021371875.1 Bacteroidales bacterium | reverse complement strand
TTTTTCATGTGTTTATAATTTATATATCTGCCCCCTAACCCCCTAAAGGGGGAATAATACAGGTACTTTGAGTTTTGTTATTTTATAATCATCTCCTTGTGTGTCCTGATTTTTAATCTCGGTCATGGGGGTTTCATCTGTGTTTTGTTAGTCAAACATTTGTCCTGAATTGTTGCTCATTTGCACCATGCGATCGTATTCGGCAGGCGACAAATCGAGGAAATAATAATTTTGAGGATTCATTATTTCACCTCTTAAATGTACTTCGTAATGCAAGTGAGGCCCGGTCGACTTTCCGGTGCTTCCTACCAGACCAATCACATCCCCGCGTTTTACTTTTTGCCCCACACGCGCTTTGATAGAGCTCATGTGTCCGTACAAAGTTACATAACCGAACCCGTGGTTAATTTCAACGCAATTGCCGTAACCTTGTTGCCATCCTGAGCTGATAACGGTTCCGTTTCCGGTGGCATAAATATCTGTCCCTACGGGTGCCGTAAAGTCCATTCCTGCATGAAACCTGCGTGAGTGGTAAACAGGATCGATGCGCCAGCCATATCCCGACGCCATTCGTGTCAGGTCTTTATTCAGAACCGGTTGAATGGCCGGTAGACATTCAAGCATGGCTTCTTTGTTTTTTGAAAGAAGAATCAGGTCGTCATACGATTTTGACTGGATATATATCTGTTTACGCAGTTCGCTCATCTTTTTTGTGGTGGCAACTGCAATTTCCGAATTGGTCATGTCCAATAATTGCTTGTAATACTCGGTATTGGATGCTGTGGCTTTCCGGACATCGAGGGGGATGGGCTCAGCCTGGAAAACAACACGGTAAAGATTGTCATCTCTTTGTTGTAAATCGGTAAGCACATCCTGAACGTCGTTTAATTGTCGTTCAAGCACTCTGTATTGAGCCTGCATGCGGCTTTTTTCAAGCCCGAGTTGTTTTTCTTCGGGTGAATCGACTGTAGAAACAAAAACAAAGAAAAACAAAGCTCCCAACGACACTCCCGAAAATAAATGGATGAGAATTTGCTTTAACTTATGAGCAAAAGTATGAATGATCGGCTCGTAATTTAAAGTTTCGGGATTGAAATGGAATTTCAGTTTTTTTGCCATAAAATCGTGTGTCGAAAGTCTGAAAAGAAATTTCGCGTATAAAAATACACAAAATACACGTGTTCTGAATATTAGTTCTTAAAAATCGCTTACAAAACTAAACTTTTATATTCACTTGTGATGCAAAAGTAATAAATTTGAAGTATTTTTGCAGTCTTTTAACCCGTAATTAAAGTTATTTGATCTTCTGGCGGTATTACTTTCAGTGATATTACGTTTCATGGTTCCTCCATAGGCGGTGGAACAATATCACTAAATATCAATAAAATTCAAAAATTATCAATTAATATAATAATGACTTCACAGGAAATTCGTCAATCTTTTCTCGATTTTTTTGCATCGAAAGGACATAAAATAGTTCCGTCGGCACCTATGGTCATCAAAGATGATCCTACTTTGATGTTTACCAATGCCGGAATGAATCAGTTCAAAAACATTATACTGGGCAACGACCCGGTTAAATATTCGCGTGTGGCCGATTCGCAAAAGTGTCTTCGCGTAAGTGGGAAACACAATGACCTCGAAGAAGTGGGGCACGACACCTATCACCACACCATGTTTGAGATGTTGGGCAACTGGTCGTTTGGCGATTATTTCAAAAAGGAAGCCATTGAATGGGCATGGGAATACCTGACTGAAGTATTGAAGCTTGATAAAGACCGTTTGTACGTAACCGTTTTCGAGGGTTATGCTCCCGAAAGGCTGGAACGTGACGACGAAGCTGCTGCTATCTGGGCACAATTCCTTCCGGAAAACCGCATTATCAATGGAAACAAAAAAGATAATTTTTGGGAAATGGGCGATACCGGCCCTTGTGGTCCTTGCTCTGAAATCCATATTGATATCCGCGGCAATGAAGAACGCGCCAAAATAGATGGGCTGACATTGGTAAACGGAAGTCATCCGCAAGTGATTGAAATATGGAACAATGTGTTTATGCAATATAACCGCAAAGCCGACGGCTCGCTCGAGGAACTTCCTGCCAAAGTTATTGACACGGGAATGGGATTTGAACGACTTTGTATGGCTATACAAGGCGTACAGTCGAACTATGACACCGACGTTTTCACACCTGTCATTGCCGAAATAGAAAAAGTTACTGGCATTAAGTACAACCCCACTCCAACCCTCCCCGACGGGAAGGGAGCGAGCGCTCTTCATAGTTTGCAGGAAATTGAGCAAAACGCTGTTTCCCCCTCCTTCGGAGGGGGTCAGGGGGAGGCTATCGCCATGCGCGTTATTGCCGACCATATCCGTACCATCGCTTTTTCAATTACCGATGGCCAGTTGCCATCGAATGCCAAAGCGGGTTATGTAATTCGCCGTATTTTGCGTCGTGCCGTTCGTTACGGATACACTTTCCTCGGACAACGCCACGCATTTATGTATAAATTAATCGGTGTTTTGTGTGAAGTAATGGGTAAAGCTTATCCTGAGTTGGTTTCGCAGAAATCGTTGATCGAAAAAGTAATCAAGGAAGAAGAAGAATCGTTCCTGCGCACGCTCGAAACAGGAATTAAATTGCTTGAAAAAAGCCTCCCCACCTCACCCCTAACCCCTCTCCTTGAGGAGAGGGGAGTTTTAAGCGGGAAAGTTGCTTTTACGCTTTACGATACTTTTGGTTTTCCATTGGATTTGACTGAATTAATTCTTCGAGAAAACAATATGACCGTTGATATTGAAGAATTCAATGCTGAAATGAAGATACAAAAAGACCGTGCCCGTAATGCTGCTGCTGTTGAAACCGGCGATTGGGTTACCGTTCGTGAAGGTGACAGCGAATTTGTGGGTTACGATTTTACCGAAGCTGATGCTGAAATCCTTCGTTATCGAAAAGTAAAACAGAAGAATCAGGAATACTATCAGATTGTACTTTCAAAAACTCCTTTCTATGCCGAAATGGGCGGACAGGTAGGTGATTGTGGAAGCCTCTCCCTAAATCCATCTCCTACAGAGAGGGATTTTGAAGAAGGTCGTGCCATCAGAATTATTGATACTAAAAAAGAAAATAACCTCGCGGTACATATTGCTACCAAATTACCCGAAGATGTTACCGAAACATTTACGGCTACGATCGACGTTGAAAGACGCAAGGCGACCGAATGTAATCATTCGGCAACTCACCTTTTGCACGAAGCATTACGCGAAGTGCTGGGCACACATGTGGAACAAAAAGGTTCGTTTGTCAGTCCCGAAGCGTTGCGCTTTGACTTCTCTCATTTCCAGAAAATGACGAAAGAAGAAATTCGTGCTGTGGAAACCATTGCCAACCGCAAAATCCGCGAGAACTATCCTTTACAGGAAAAACGCGACACACCTATTGCCGAAGCTCAGGCCATGGGCGCTATGGCTTTGTTTGGAGAAAAATACGGTGAAACAGTTCGGGTGATCCAGTTCGGAAATTCTGTTGAGCTTTGTGGTGGAACGCATGTAAGCGCTACCGGAAATATCGGATTGGTACGTATTACGGCCGAAAGTTCAATTGCTGCTGGCATCCGCCGTATCGAAGCGATTACGGGTAAGGCAGTCGAAGACTTGCTCGACAAACAACAGGATACGATTGGCGAAGCCAAAGAATTGCTGAACAATGCGCCTGATGTACTCACTGCTATTCGTCGCTTGAGTGAAGAAAGCGCTGAGTTGAAAAAACAAGTGGAGGCTTTTGTTCATGAGAAAGTTATGACCTTGCGTGACCAATTGATTGCCGGAGCCAAAGAGCAAAACGGCATGAAAGTTATCAGCTATCAGGGAACTCTGACTGCCGACCAGGTAAAAACCCTTGCTTTCCAAATCCGCAACATGCAAGCTGAGAAACTGTTCTTTGTAGCCGGTTGTGTGGCTGATGGAAAGCCGTCATTGACTGTGTTGCTGAGCGACGACCTCGTGGCCGGCGGATTAAATGCTGTAAATATTGCCCGTGATGCTGCCAGGGAAATCCAGGGTGGCGGAGGCGGACAACCGTTTTTCGCCTCGGCAGGCGGCAAAAATCCTGACGGAATACAGAAAGCGATAGCAAAAGCGTTGGAAGTGGTAAAATAAAAATTCTCTGATATGTTCACGGGATAAAAGCCCGATAGCTATGATTGAATTTGAGTTTTATCTACTTTTTTATTCAGCACTTTGAAGTCCCATTTATAGATTATTGTCAACGCAACAATTAAAACAACACTCATAAACAAAAGGGCAAGAGTTTCCATTTTGGCATCGACCGTTAGCTGGTTGAATACTGCAGGTGTTTGGAGTACGGATGATTTGTTGGTGATAAACAGGGCAGCAAATATATTATTGGCGGCGTGAACTCCCATGCTGATTTCTATGCCATCGTCGAGTACGGTGGTCAGGCCGAAAACCAATCCGAAGAGTATGTATTGCGGCATTGTCACCCAAAATCCGTATTCTTTCACTTCGGGGTTGGCACTGTGCATCAGCCCGAACAGCAGGGCGGGAATAGTCATTACCAACCAACGGTTGCGCGTCCAGGCGCCAATGCCTTGTCCCAAATATCCTCTGAACATCAGTTCTTCGAAAGTGGTTTGGAGTGGTATTATGAAAATGGAAATCAGCAAAAGGGGAATAAAAGTGCTTATTTTGAACTGGAAGACAAAATTATCGGGATTGAAAGCATAACTTATTCCAAGATACAAAGTATAGAGCAGAAACCAAATGCCAAATCCGGTGAAAACGCGTTGCCAGCGAATTTGTTTGGTGCCGTTGGCCACCTCGGCGAAGCTCCTGTTGTGTAAAGGCCGGAGCAAGGCAATACAGGTGAATAATCCGGCTACCAGAGGAAGCATCATTAAGAACAAACTTAAATTGGCAGAGATACCGAAAACCGTTAGGTCGGCATAATTGTCTGGATTCGGGGTGATTGCACCGCCGGCTTCGATTGTTTTTACGATAATGACGATAAACAAAGGGATGGATCCCACAAGATTCCCTCCAATAAATGCAGCCAGAAAGTTGACTAAATATTTCCAGAATTGGTTTTGCCCGTCCAGGGCGCGTTCGAGATGTTTCATACTGTTCAGTAGCCCCCCAGCCCCCAAAGGGGGAGTAAGAGCCTGTTAAAAGTTAATGTGTATTATTCAATAATTATATCATATCTGTCGAGCAGCCCGGCAATTCCTTCTTTTGAGAAGCGGGCTTTCTTGATTTTATTGGTCTCCGGGTGAATGGAATAGTTGAACGAAGTACGGAAATCAGCCTTTACGAGGTTCGTAAATTCGAACACTGCGCCGCGTAAATCGCAATTGTCGAACACCGCTTCGGGTAAATCGGCTTCGGTAAAATCCACTTCGTGCAATGCGCAGCTTCTGAACTTCGTTTTTTTGAGTTTCAGTTTATAAAAAGACGAAAGATTCAACTGGCAGCTCTCAAAATCCACTTTGAACAGAAAAGGATTACAATGTTCAAATTTCAATCCCAACATTTTGCAATTGACGAATGCAATGTCGTCCATTTGCGTATTGTTGATTTTGGACAGGCTTAGGTTGCAATCCTCGAATCGGCAATCGGTGAAGTTTATATCCGAAAGATTGGAATTTGTAAAATTACAATTTCGAAACCGGCAGCTTTCGTAGTTCCCTTTTTCCGGCGGGTTGGTGCTGTAATCAAGTTTTTCGTAAGTTTGGTCGTCGAAGTAGGGCATTGGTATATGTTTTAAATTTAACTTTCAGCAAATCTAAGAAAAAATTTTTATTTTACGATATAAAAGTATGATGAAACCCCCATGACCGAGATTAAAAATCAGGACACACAAGGAGATGATTATAAAATAACAAAACTCAAAGTACCTGTATTATTCCCCCTTTAGGGGGTTAGGGGGCAGATATATAAATTATAAACACATGAAAAAAAACCAAAAATGCAAATGCACTTTTGGCTGTAAACAAAACGCTGAAAAAAGTAACTTTAAAAACTCTTTATTTCTTGAATTTAATACTACATCCGATAGCGGCCGTAGAGGCTTGTTTTACTTCTTTGCCTGCAAGCAATGCATCCACAGCAGCCTCCACGTATTTTTCGCTTACGTCGCTGGCGTCGGCATAGTTATTATCAATGGCTCCGATGTAGCGAACTACGTTTTTGCCTTTTTCTTTGTTCAGCACAAAAACGTGAGGAGTTTTAGTAGCGCCATATTGAGGATAAACTTTTTGTCCATCGTCGAAAAGATAAGGGAAAGTGAAGCCCTTTTCTTTGGCCCGCTGCTGCATGGCGGCATAACTGTCGTCGGGTTCAACTGCCGGATCGTTCGGATTGATGGCAATGACGGGATAAGCTTTCGAAGCATATTTTTTGTCGAGCGCAATAATACGATCTTCGTAGGCTTTGGCATACGGACAATGGTTACAGGTGAACACTACAATAAAACCTTTGGCTTTATTGTAGTCGGATAACGAAACGGTTTTGCCATCCACATTTTTCAGTTTAAAATCGGTGGCAATATCATCCGGTTTGTAACCTTTATTCCCTGCATTTTGAGCAAAAACACTGGTCTGAACTGCAAGAGCCAGTACCAAAAGACTGAATATTAAACTTATTTTTTTCATTGAATGTGATTTTTAATTGATTTAGAGATATTGATGAATTAGATTTTTTAATTCTGTTTTGTTTAACTGGTTTTCTTCGAAATGGAGTTTCTTTCCATTTTTATAAAATACCGTTGCCGGGATTGAACCGCTCCAGCTTGCATCAAATGCCGGAATCCACAGATTCATGCGCTTGTTATCGTCGAGCAGATAAACATCAGTTGTAATTTTGTGACTGGCGATAAACGGTTTCACAGTTTTATCAAGTTTCTTCACATTATCGAGCGATACCAATATCATTTTAAATTTAGGATTTTCGGCATATTCGGCATTCACTTCCATAAATCCGGGAAGCTCTTCCACGCATGGTCCGCACCAGGTAGCCCAGAAGTTGACCACATAAAGCACATCGTCGTTTTGTTCCAGTACGGCTTTGAGTTCTTCGTACTGCACCGCCTTAAAAGCAGGCGCCGACGAAGTAGCCGTTTTTCCGCAAGCGGTGAATATTAGTATGAATAAGAGAGGGAACAGTTGTTTCATTTCTATTTGTAGGTTTATTTATTCAATATCAAAACTCCAAACGGCTCTTTATTGTTCACCTGTTTTCAGGGCTTTAAATCTTTCTTTTGTTTTTTTATAGAATTTATTTCCACTACTAACCATTTATTTTTAATGCAATAATTGAAACTTTCTACTAAAATGTTCTTGTATTCTCCGTTCCTCGTTAACCGGAATTATATACAACACGGTACCCATAAAAAAGCGGCAAAGCCCGGGAGGCAATGTCGCTTTTTTTTATGTACTGCTGAAAATCAGGTTGCAGGAGTTGCAGCCGTATTATCATCCTTGCCTTGTGAAATGGAATTGTTGGCCGCCTTTACCACTTCGTTCAGTTCGGCATAGAGTTCTTTCCAACCTTCCACATTTTTCATGGCCGTTACCATGTTCAGGTAGTTGCGCAAGGCGGTTTCCAGACTCCCCCTTAGCGATGAGGCCGATTCCATTAACCGCAACTGCGCATTGTTGCTTGTTTGGTTGTTGTAAATCGCAACAAAATCAAGATGTGCCGCTTTCATCAGGGTGTAGGATTCGGTCAGGTGAACACGCTCGATCTTAGCCGTATTCACAGGTATATCCAGGTCTTCGATGAGTTTATCGAAATGGGTTGTCTGGTCGCCGTAACTGTAACGGTACAAATCGAGTCCATGAGCTTCGAAAACAGCATACAAGTCAATGGCATCCTGTTGCGTGCTTAAGCCCTTCATAGTAGCCAAGCCATGCAAACTATTCCTCATGCCTTTGAATAAATCATCGCGGTGCAGATCGGCGATAGCCACCATATCCCCCTCGCCACTGTAGGTTTTCTTGTCGAAAACCGCAAAAAAATCTTCGTAAGCTTTTATCAAAACCAAGAGTAAAGGGTGATTCAAAACCACCGTGTAAACTGCTTTCGCAGAAATTTCCAACACTCGCTTAGCCAAAGCGCCTAAGCTGTCGATTCCCAGACGAACTAAACTGATTTTCATGATTTTTTTAAATTAAATTGTTAATACTATTTTTGTTTGTTGTTGAAAAAATATCCTTTTTTATTATTCTTTGTGCATCCGATCCTTATTTTTTGCTGTCCTTTCTCCTGATTTTGCGGGAACCTGTCCTCCATGGAAGGTTATTTCGCACCTTTTGCAGGAGCTTCACATCCGTTGCAGTTTATTTCAACCGTTTTGCAGGAGATAACCATCCATTGCGGTTTATTCCCCACGAATCGTGCGAGCTTGCCATCCATCGCAGGTTATTTCAAATATTTTGCGGGGGATAACCATCCATTGCGGTTTATTCCCTGCAATTTGCAGGAGACTGCCATCCGTCGATGGACATGCTTTGCAATTTGCGGGAGATTCCTAATTGGGGTACATACTAAATATTGTGTAATTTTTCGTTTAGTGATTCTTTACTTCAATGGTACTTCCCAACGCAGTTTCATATCCGGCATCGAACGTAATTGTTTTGCAATCGAATATAACATTTGCCCCATTAGTAATCAATACGTCACCTGATGTTTGGGTGGTTGTGACATGATTACCCACATAGATGTTCTTACCACCAATATATCGATTTGAACTGATTGTTTCGTTTTGGATATATATATCCTGATTGAAGTCAGTAATTGAACCGTTGCCGGTAGGAATGGGAATTGCAGCACAATTTGTTGAAAGATTAAGCATAGGATTTACTCCATATATTGAGCCTTCATAAATTCTAATGACACTATTATAGTCAGTTAAATGTACATTTGAACCGGATTCGAAGCAAATATATCCACCATTTTGAATTGTTATATTGTGGTCTCCGATAATACCTAAGGCACCTTTAATAATAAGCGTAGCTCCACTTTCTACTATTATGTTGTAATCTGATATATTAGTGGTATTTAGGGTTAATAAGCCTCCAGATTTAACGATAATTCCATTCCACATTTTTTCTATTGGATTTTGAATTATTGAATTATTTATTGTAAATTCACCTCCTGAATTGATAGTAATCGTACTATATTCTGGCATTTGAAGATTTTTTGATAATATAATGCTTCCTAAATTATCTATTTGAATGTCTCTGTCTAAAAACATATCAAAATCCCATATTTCATCGGAATTTATGACTATTTTATTCAAATTGTGTACACTATTTTTTAGGTATTTTCTGCAATTGTTAAATGCCAGATTTCTATTGATTGCACCAATTTGTTTTGGAGACCAATAACCCCTATATACAGTACTACTCATAATATTATTAGAAATTGAATCATTGTTATTTTGATATGGATTATAATTCCATGTAATTACTTTCTCCGGGCAACGGCCAGGATATGGCCCAAAATGATCATCGAAATATCCCCCTCTATTTACTAAATCTTGAAAACTATTATAACAGCCACCTCCTAAATAAGTATGACATAATCCAATTGCATGCCCTAATTCATGTGCTAATGTAGTAAATGGAGTATATGATTCTCCAGCAAGATAAATATTATAAAAATTATTCAGCATTAAATAAATGTTCTGATTTAGATTATTATCAGAATATCCACTACACCAACTAACACCACTAACATAATTTGGTAGATATATATTAATCTCACTTTCTTTATTATAAGAATATGTTGTATTTGGATTACCCCAAGCATTATTATCTACATAATAATGAATACCTTCCAACGAAAATTGAATTTTTGTATTTTTTACTTGATTACATAAACCACATATTGAAACTGCCGCATTATCGCTTGGATCCTCTAAATTAGCATATAATTCATTTAATCTCGATACTAACAACTTTAAATAATCTTCATCTCTTGTTCCATCACTTCTAACACCATTTGATGAAAAATCTTGTGGATCATTTGCATACCGTTGTACTATAATAAAATTTATTTTAATCCATTTTACGTTATTGGTGCTTTGTGGTATCCACATTGATAAATCGGTATTATAATAGTCATAATACTTATCTCTGGATGAATTTGTGCTTATATTTGGCGCTTTAAAAATACCATTTGTCATACTACATTCATCTGTAGCACACTCCATTGGAATATTAACCTGAGAATTCATATTTTCAACAAAGAAAAAGAATGCGATTAATATTAATATATTTGTATATTTTCTCATTTGATAATAATTTTAGATGTGTAGAAAAGTGAATTGCTATCTCTGAATGATAAAAAATACATCCCTTTTAATAAATTATCTGTTAATAATGAAAAATTATTTCCATACATAGTCTCTTTTAAAACTTGTATTCCTGAAAGTGACGAAACAATTATTTGTATAGGAAGTATTAGATATTTTTGATCTACTGTTATATTAATTTCTCCAACGGCAGGATTAGGTAATATCGTTACCGGAGGAGCTATTTTTAAATTATTTAAAGCTGTAATATAATCACAATCTTTATTTGACCATGAATATGAAAAATCCGGAGAATTGAAACATCTAATATCACCGGGGTACCAGGTATCCATATGCTGATTACACTCATATATGGGTAGTAAATAGCCTAAACACCCGATATTTTCAAGAATTACATTTGTAAAATTCATTGATGAACCTTGATATGCACTTGTATAGATTACTTTCAAAGTTTTGTTAGCAAGGATTACATTTTTAACACTATCAACTCTGACCCGCCCTGTAGGGCAGGCTGTTGTATCTGATTGCTCATAGCCTGTGTTTAAAGTATTGTAGCTGTTCCATATTTCCCATGTTTTCCAAACATCACCAACAGCTGGATTAAAATCATAGATCATTATAAATTTTCTCATCTGATAAATGTATATTTTATAATTATCCTGATAAGTTATAAATGAATCAATCTTTTGAGAAATGTAATTTCCTGGTACAGCATAAACATTTTTAGTTGCAACTAAATATTTACAAAGTTTATTTTCTACCAATGTGTCCTTTTGTGATTCTATTTTAATATATCCAAATTCAGAATCTTGATGTAAATTATAATACCAGGTTGTTCCTGTTGGTGCCCATGTTTCTTGAGAGAAACAATTGGAACTAAATATTATTAATATTAAGAATATTAGTTTTCTCATGATTTCTATTGCCTTATTTTATTAATTTATATCTAAGTACATGACAAAAAATAATAGGAACGCGGATAAAGCGGATAACACGGATGTTAGCTGATTTATAGTTATCAATGAAACGGATTAAATCCTGATTATATTTACTAGGTAAATGACGGATGATTGCTCACGGTTGAAAATCAGCTGACTTCGCTTGTGAAGTTTAAATCTGTTATTGAATCCGGAATATTTCAACCGCGCTAATCAGTTTAATCCGACTTATTCGCGTTCCTATTCTTACAAATTATTGTAGCAATTTTTTAATTTTCTGCATAATACATTTTTATCATGTACTAAACATTTCTTTAATATCTCACTTGTTTTATTTTTCAACTTTGTTTGATACATCAATTAGCCTTTATCAAAACAACCTTATCCGAACATTCCGAACCCATTGTATGCGGCTATGCCGAATAAGGTTGTATTGTCTGTGTAAAAAAAACTATCACATCATTCTCACAGGCTGAAATTTTCAAAAGAAAAGGTCGAAAAAAGAATATAAACAGACGTTCCCAATTGGTCGGATCAGGAACGTCCTTATTTTAGCGCCATTCACTAAAGCAGTATAGTGTCACTCACTAAAGCATTATAGTAGTCTCCACTAAAACCTTGTAGTGCCACTCACTAAAGCGTTGTAGTGTCTGCTTTCGGTTTTTCGGTTTAATAATGGCGCGATGGCTGCGTCACACTTTTATATGGCTTGATAAAGACAGCGAAAACAGATTTACTGAACTGTAAGTGGTTTGTCGAACACCGCCGTGCGGGGTTCTTTAAGCAAAACACTTCCCGAGTACTGACTTATCACTTCGAGCGAATAAGTTCCGGCGGCCAAATCAGGAGTAAACACTACCAATTCCGATGGATTGTTATCCACTATTTCGTCAGGAGCCACTTTGGTGCGGGCACTTGTTGCAGTATTCACAAAATACACCCCCACATCTGGATGTTCGCCGGCTAATTTCAGCTTATAGCCTTTGATGCGCAGATTTCGGTTAGGGGTAATCAAATCATTGACCGATCCTGTTTTTACATCCAGTACGCGTTCGATAGCTATGCTGCTTTCGCCTACGCCTGTAATTACTATGCTTACGTTGGCCAATTCCTTGCGTAACTGTTCGCCCTGATTGAACTGGAAAAGCAGCGAATGTTTCTCGGGATTAAATGTTTCCTTTGGATCGTTAAAAACGCCGCGAAGCAAGGGTGTGGCTGTGAAAAAACCTGTGTTTACCGAGAAACCATCGCAAAGCTGATAAGCCATTTCCTTGAAAAACACATTTACTATACTTTCCATATCGTCCACACTGCGGGTGGCGCCTCCGCGCGTTACCGCTGTGCGACAAATGTCGACGATACTGAGCGATCGTTCTGAAATTACACGGGCAGAATAATCATTGGGATCATCGGTGAGCCAGTTGAGATACAACTGCGCTTTTACTTTGTGCAAAACATTTTCCATAAACAATTAGTATTAAATAATTAATTAATAGAGAAATTATCGATATTTACTTATCTTATTACTTAAATACAGTTGGCAAGCTATAATGTAAACTCACCGTACAATTCATTAGTAGCATACTTAATCAGCAAATGATACTGTCCGGCATCAAATGTTTCAAGCGAAACTTCATAGAGAGGTTGTGTTCCCGAATCCACAACAGCATAATAAACCACAGTATCATTGCTATCCAGAATAGTGATTGTAGTTACTCCCACATTGCCAGTAAAAGCAAAGCTCAGGTTATAATCATCAGTCAGCGTCACCGATAATGGAATAAAAGGGGGTGTTCTGACCTGACCAGAAGGTTGATTGTCAGAATCATTTCTTTTAACGTACACAGTGCTATCCGCACTAAGATGATTAATAGACGAAAGCCAGACAAAAGCTATAATAATAATACTAATGGCATGCCTGATAAATAAAATGAACTTTTCCATAATTTGAATGAAAGCATTTTCGTTAATGTCGGGGACTAAATTACTATTGAAAGCATCCGCATCCAAAAAAAACGACAAAAAAGAGGTGGACATCCTCAAATACAAAACCAATCATTTTCAACACCTTAAACACAAATCACAAAGAAAATGGTGGACATGGATTAAACAGCGAGTAGTGAAGGAGAGATTTTTTGCAAAACAAAGAGAAAAACGAGCGAAACAGCAGAAGAAAAGACCAGGTGGCATCTTCATAAAAGCGCTATAAAATTAACTACAAAAATTAACCGAATTGTATGTATTTTTTTGTAGATTTGCACACTTCAATGCTATATTATGAGATTTATCAGACTATTGTTATTGCTATTTATACTATCGTCGTGTACGCGCAACGAGGAAAGTTTGCATCATGCCGAGCGTCTGTTGGAATCGCATCCCGATTCGGCCCTCTTTATTTTGCAACAAATAGATACTACAAAACATTTCGACAACGCCCATCGTGCCTTGTACGGTATATTGATGTTCAAGGCTTTGGACAAGAATTTTCTCACCCTTCAACCTGACACACTCATCAATTTCTCGATCGCCTATTACTCCCACCATCCCGATGGTTCGCGTTTGGCTGAAGCTTTATTATACAAGAGCAGAATGTATCAATATGATAAAGCCTACGAAAAGGCGATTTCTACTTTACTCAAGGCACTTGACATACCTGATACCTATAAAGATTTACCTTTACTAGGTCGTATCTATAGCGATTTGGGCGAAATTTCGATGATTGGTCGCGAGTACGATAGAGCAAAAACAGAATACAGCAACGCATTAAGAATATTTGAAAAATGTAATTTCGAAGATTACATTGTCAACTCGCTATTACAGTTAGGCAAGATTAACTATTATACCGATAATCACGATAGCGCTAATTATTATTACCATAAAGCTCTATCCATCACTACCAACACTACGATTATAAGCCGTTGTTATACCGATATTGGCAATAACTATCATGAAATGAAGCAATATGATTCGGCAAAGCATTACTTAAGAGCATCGATTCAAATGCCCCATTTTGCCAAAAACAAAGCTATTGCATTTTATAAGCTTGCCGATCTGTATTTTGATGAAAACAAACACGATTCTGCTACATTTTATGTCAACGAAGCACTTAAACTACATCCTGACATCTATGCAAAAAAGGAGTGCTACCGCATCCTTACAAATATTGAATTTTCTACGCTCGATAACAAGAGAGATCCATATTATATAAATCTATACAACGAGGCAAACGATTCAATACGCATATTAGAATCCACAGCAAAAGTATCGACTGTAGAGCATCTTCACAAAAACGACAAAGTTGTTGTAAAATCGCAAAAACGCTATTGGAGTACCCTGATTATTTCGGTGATCGCTTCAATGATTGGGATGCTGGTGACATTTTGGATTTACCGCAGACAGAAAAAAGAAAAACAGCAGTTGGTACAACAACAGATGGAGCGCTCGAAGCAGCACAGAAAAAAGCTGATACATAATTTGCAGTCCAAAATAGCATTGGCCAAACAGGAGGAGTTGCAACATTTAAAAAAAGCGCCTGTTGCCGAAAAGGATGCAGTACTTATCAACATTTACAACAAAATACTAAAGCTTGATCACTGGGATAGCTTTTTGCTCGAAACAGAATCAATGACGGGCGAACTTACAAAAGAACTGAATAAAAAACCTTACGGACTGAACAACAAAGAACTGAAATGGTGCTATCTGCAATTGTTGGGTATCGAGCAGGCCGACTTACTCACCCTTATCGACTGCAAGCCTGTAAGCTACAGCAAATTCAAACAACGCCTGGCTCAAAAGTTGCATCTGGCAGATGCCACCATGCTCCTTCATTTTTTGCATGCCGAAGAGATGAAGGACTTAATAGACACAGACACCAATGAGGTGTAGATAAAAATTCAGGATCACATTTATTTTTAAACAGTTTCTAATATAATGTTCGTTTCATGCTTTTAAATTTTTATTGATTATT
>JAJFVH010000076.1 GCA_021371875.1 Bacteroidales bacterium | reverse complement strand
AATAACATGACATTATATCCACAGTTAATACTTGATGCACTTGTACATGTGCGTTATCCGGGGACAGGAAAAGACATTGTATCGTCGGGAATGGTGCAGGACAATATCCGCATCGATGGAAATAAAGTAACTTTTTCGTTGATTTTCGAAAAACAAAACGATCCGTTCGCCAAATCGGTGGTGAAAGCCGCCGAACAGGCCATATTGACTTATGTAGGCGAGGACATCGATATAAAAGGAAATATCGGCGTTGAGATGAAAGAAGCTCCGAAACCGAAACCCACCCAGGTTTTACCAGGGGTTAAAAACATTATTGCCGTTTTTTCGGGAAAAGGAGGCGTGGGAAAATCAACGGTTTCGTCGAATCTGGCTATTTCATTGGCAGCGCTTGGTTATAAAGTCGGCTTGCTCGATGCCGATATACATGGGCCATCGATGCCCAAAATGTTCGGGGTGGAAGATGCCCGTCCGGCAATGGACGAGATTGATGGCAAACAGTTTTTGATCCCGATTGAAAAATACGGAGTTAAACTGTTGTCAATCGGTTTTTTTGTCGATCCAAACAATGCGTTGGTGTGGCGCGGCAGCATGGCAAGCAACGCGTTAAAACAATTGATAGTTGATGCCCATTGGGGCGAATTGGACTTCTTCGTGATGGATTTGCCCCCCGGAACGGGTGATATTCAACTCACATTAGTTCAGACGTTGGGCATTACAGGTGCCATTGTTGTTACAACCCCGCAGGATGTTGCATTAGCCGATGCCCGGAAAGGAATCAACATGTTCTTGGGCGAAAAAGTGAACGTGCCGGTTTTGGGATTGGTGGAAAATATGGCTTGGTTCACCCCGGCCGAATTACCCGAAAACAAATACTATATTTTTGGGAAAGAAGGCGGCAAACGATTGGCCGAAGAGCTTCATGTTCCACTGTTGGCTCAAATTCCGTTGGTGCAAAGCATTCGTGAACAGGGAGATGCCGGCCGTCCGGTAGCAGTAGATGAAAATACTATTACCGCCTCAGTTTTTAAAGAACTGGCTTTAAAGGTTGTCGAACGGGTTGATTACAGAAATCAGAATTTAGAGGCAACTCACATTGTGGAAATAATTAAATAGCGTTTGAAAGAAAACTTCGGTGTTTTGATAAGAAACCGGACAAATATAATGTTGAATTGTAAGATTTAATGCCCTCCCATTTATGGGACGAATATAAAAAATGCCCGTTTTATAACAGGCATTTTTTATGCGTTTTTCGTGGGGTGGTTAAAGGAGTTTATTCTTTATATTAAAAAATAATTATCTTTACAGCCGCAATAAATAAATTGAGACACATTAATTCAATCTGAGACATGAAACCAACCATTATTGATTTGCTCAACGAAAGCGTTGAAAAATACGCCGATAATCCCTTTCTTTGGGAAAAAAACGAAAAAGAATTTGAGCCAACCACCTACAAAGAAACAAAGCAACAAGTACATGTATTAGCGGCAGGCTTGCTGAAGTTAGGGGTAAAAACGGGCGATAAGATTGCTTTACTTTCGGAAGGACGAAATGCATGGATTATCGGGGAACTTGCCATTTTACATGCAGGAGCGGTAAATGTTCCGCTTTCGATAAAACTCGAAGAAAGTAACGACCTGATATTTCGTTTGATGCATTCCGAAGCAAAATATATAATGGTTTCGGGCGGACAGTTGAAAAAAATCAGAATTATTGCAAATGCAATACCGGAGATTAAAAATGTTATTGTTTTTGACGAGCAGGCTGATTACGAACCCAAAGAAATAACGTTAGCCCAATTAATGGCTTGGGGAACAGATGCTCTGAGTAAGAACCAGCATTTGGTAACCGATTGTGCCAGGAATATCAAACCTTATGATTTGGCTAATATCAGTTATACATCGGGTACAACTGCCGACCCGAAAGGGATCATGCTCACTCACCGCAATTACACCGCTAACGTGGAGCAGGCATTAACCTTAATGACCATCCCGACCACTTACCGCACATTAATAATCCTTCCGCTCGACCACTGTTTTGCCCACGTGGCAGGCTTTTATAGTTTTATGGCATCCGGCGCGAGTGTCGGCACCGTACAAACAGGAAAAACGGGAATGGAAACATTGAAGAATATCCCGCTAAATATTAAAGAATTAAAACCAAATTTATTGTTAAGTGTTCCGGCATTGGCCAAAAGTTTCCGGAAGAATATCGAAACCGGCATTCGTGCCAAAGGCAGGATGGCAGAAATGTTATTCGAACACGGATTAAAAACCGCGTATATCTATAACGGCAATGGATGGAACCGTGGGAAAGGCTGGCGTAGATTTTTAAAACCCGAATATGCTTTCTTCGATAAGATCCTTTTTTCAAAAATCCGTGAAAATTTTGGGGGTCAACTCGATTTCTTCATCGGAGGCGGAGCGTTACTCGATGTAGATTTACAACGTTTTTTTTATGCCATCGGCATTCCTATGTTCCAAGGTTACGGCCTTTCGGAAGCTACGCCTATCATTTCGTCCAACAGCATGAAAAATCACAAATTGGGTTCTTCGGGTTATTTGGTGAAACCCATGGAACTGAAAATCTGCGATATGGATGTAAACGAATTGCCTAATTTTGAAAAAGGCGAAATCGTGATTAAAGGTGAAAACGTGATGGCCGGGTATTTTAAAAACGAAAAGGCTACGGCTGAAACCGTTCGGGATGGTTGGTTGCACACCGGCGACATGGGTTACATGGACAATGATGGATTTCTGTATGTCGTAGGACGTTTTAAGAGCCTGTTGATTTCGAGCGATGGTGAAAAATACAGTCCGGAAGGTATTGAAGAGTCCTTGTCCGACAATTCTTATTTTATCGATCAGGTGGTGTTGCACAATAACCAGGATCCGTTTACAACGGCGCTTATTGTAGTAAATAAAGAAGCCCTGAAAAGATACGTTCATCGAAAGAAACCAGAATTAAACTGGGATTCGCCGGAGGCTAAAAAAATGGCATTGAACAAGCTCCAGAGAGAAATTAACGAATACCGCAAAGGCGGAAAATACGAAGGTATGTTCCCCGAACGTTGGCTCCCTACGGCGGTCGCCGTAATCGGCGAACCTTTTACCGAACAAAATGGGCTGGTTAACAGCACTATGAAAATTATGCGCGGAAAGGTGGAAGAACGGTATGCCGGTCGCATAGCCGGTTTATATGCAAATAGCAAAGAAATTATCAATCAGGATAATATTGATGCTTTGGCATAACTGTCGAAGTCATCGGATGAGCGTAATACTGAACAAAACAAATGAAAATCTGCTAAGTACATGACAAAAATCAGTTTATATTTAAAATATGGTATATTTAGTCGGTTGTAAGTAATATACATCAAATAATACTTTAAACTAAAAACTGATTATTCTATAGTAATTATAACAAATTATTGAATGGATTAACTAATTTTGCATCTAAGTAAGTTTATAATGTATTTTTGTGTTTCAAACAGTTAGAGACTTAGGTGTATGAATAAATCCTTTATTTTCTCATGTTGCTTTATTTTTTTATTTGTACAATTAAATGCACAAAACACATCCTGGGCAATTGATTACAGCTATTTCTTCGACAATACCGAATTTGCCGGATCGTCGTTAACGGTTCCTCAAACCATGAGTGGGATGCATGTTACACCAAAACTATACGTAAACTTTGAGCCTAATCATTCATTGGTAACGGGAGTCGATGTGCTAATGCTTGCAGGAGCCTCGAAACACTTTCAGGAATTTATGCCAGTTGCTTATTATCAACTGCAAACAAAGAATCAAAAGCTTTTAGTCGGGTCGTTTCCCCGTACCGAAAGTATTTCAAACTACTCTGATTTTTTATTTCAGGATTCAATAAATTACTTTCGACCTAACTTACACGGGATTTATTGGAATATAGGCAATGATAAAAAATTCATAAACCTTTGGCTCGACTGGACCGGGAAACAAACAGAAACCGATAAAGAAACATTCTTTTCGGGTCTTTCAGGGTATCGTGAATTTGATTCGGGATTATTTATTGATTTTCAGTCTTATTTATTTCATTTTGCCAAAACCAAATCATCTTTACCCGACGAGAATGTCTGCGACAATTTACAGACAATTCTCAGTGCAGGTTATACGACAAATAAATTGGCAATTGACAATCAGTTTCAAATTTCTGTCGGCTTGTTTGCCGGATATGAAAGAGAAAGGAATGTTCCGGATGCTTTGTATATACCTTTGGGGATAGTGTCACAATTGGATTTTGAAAGCAAATTCTGGGGAGTCAATTCAAAACTGTATGCAGGTGAGCCGAGAATGAGAATGTATTCAAAGTTTTCGAACCACCTGTATTGGGGAAATCCGTTGCTGCAGTCGGGTTTTTATCTCGAAAATAAACTTTACATTAAAATCATTAACAGCAAATACGTTCAGGGAAAAATAGCCTATCAGCTACATGTTTCCGAAAATAAGATATTTCATGAACAGGTTTTTACTTTAAATGCTTCAATTGATAAATTGCTATTCTCCGCTAAATAAAAATACATTCTAAACTTAAATACTATGCTAGTAAAAACTTTTGGATCGGCTGTTCAGGGGATTAATGCTACCATTGTAACGATTGAAGTCAATGTTAGCCAGGGTATCCGATTCTTCCTGGTTGGCTTGCCGGATAATGCCGTCAAGGAAAGTCACGAACGAATAGCTTCTGCGCTTGATTATAACGGGTATAAGATGCCTCATAAACAAATAGTCGTAAATATGGCGCCGGCTGATATCCGTAAAGAAGGCTCGGCTTATGATCTGGCGTTGGCTATCGGCATATTGGCTGCCGATAATAAAATGAAGTCAGATGAGCTTGAAAATTATGTGATTATGGGCGAACTCTCGCTCGACGGAAGTCTTCAACCCATAAAAGGAGTTTTACCTATTGCCATAAAAGCCCGTGAAGATGGCTTTAAAGGGTTTATTCTTCCGAAACAAAATGCCCGTGAAGCTGCCGTAGTAAACAAACTCGATGTTTACGGCGTGGAAAACATTACCGAAGTAATCGATTTCTTTAATGGGAAAAACCAACTTGAACCCACCATAGTGAATACGCGCGAGGAGTTTTTCAGCCAGTTGAATCTTTCTGAAATTGATTTTGCCGATGTCAAAGGACAGGAAAACGTTAAACGTGCGTTGGAAGTAGCTGCTGCCGGAGGGCACAACATTATCATGGTAGGTCCTCCCGGCGCCGGAAAATCGATGCTTGCCAAACGGATTCCGACGATTCTACCTCCGCTTACTTTGCATGAAGCACTCGAAACCACCAAGATTCATTCCGTGGCAGGCAACATCGGCAACAATACTTCTCTTATATCGCAACGGCCGTTTCGTAGCCCGCACCACACCATTTCCGATGTAGCTTTGGTTGGTGGCGGAACTTTTCCGCAGCCCGGCGAAATTTCGTTGGCGCATAATGGAGTGCTTTTTCTTGATGAGCTTCCCGAATTTAAACGTACGGTTTTGGAAGTGATGCGCCAACCGCTCGAAGACAGAAAGATATGTATCTCCCGTGCCAAGTTTGCCATTGAATATCCGGCCAGTTTTATGTTGGTTGCTTCGATGAATCCTTGTCCGTGTGGCTATTACAACCATCCCGACCGTGAATGTGTATGTGCTCCGGGTGTAGTTCAGAAATACCTCAGCCGCATTTCGGGTCCGCTGCTCGACAGGATCGACATTCATATCGAGATTGTG
>JAJFVH010000074.1 GCA_021371875.1 Bacteroidales bacterium | reverse complement strand
TAACGATTATCTATGCACATGTCTATTTAATTATTTAATAATCAATCATAAAGATTAATCATTTCGGAAAGATATTCGTTTTACTTTCCGAGCAACAAGCAATAAACTATGTCGGGAAACACAAATAAAAAGATTGCATTTAACTATTTCGGGGGGAAATTTACGTGGCTTGATCATTTATATGCCTATTTTCCAAAAGACTTCACGCATTTAGTAGACGTATTTGCCGGCAGTATGTGTGTATCTATCAATTATCCGGGCAATGTAATAAAAACGGCAAACGAAATAAATTCAGATATCACTAATTTTTTTGAAGTTTTGCGCGATAACGAGCCGGAGCTAACAAGATTATTGCTGCTTACGCCCTGTTCGGAACAAGAATATAATAACTGTTGGAATAGTTTTCAGTTTGAAAATTATACTGAAGACAAGATAGAGCGCGCCCGGAGGTTTTATGTACATGTTCGTCAATCTTTTTTCGGTCTCGGCGCGCAAAGAAAGAATAAAGGCTGGCATATGGCAAAGCAGCATGTAAATGCTCAGGGAGGCGAGACAGTAAGCAGATGGAATAATGCGATAGAAAAATTGCATGAAGTAGCTGAGGTAATAAGATATCAGTTTCAAATTATTAATCAGGATTATTCATCGTGTATAGATAAAATTGATTTTGAAAACGCATTTTTCTACTGTGATCCACCCTATCCGGTTGAAACACGGGCATCGCAAAACGATTATAAGTACGAATTTAGTACTGAAAAACACATACATTTATCGGAAAAGCTACATCAAATAAAAGGGAAAGCTATGATAAGCAGTTATAATTCGGATCTGTACAACGAATTATACAAAGATTGGAAAAAGATAGAATTTCCGAAAAAGAAGAACAATATACGCAGCAGTGAAGTGCAAGAAATAATTTGGATCAATTACGAAAATAAAAGCAACGACTTATTTCAGCAGTACTAAGCTCTATGTTCGACAAAATAACCATTCGTGCAAAAGTAAGCAGTGAGGAGTGTGCGCATCTGGCACATCTTCACCGCTTGCAGGTATGGACCAACGCCGACGGCACGCAGGTGGATTACCGCAGTTCGCAGTACGCCAACGCTACGGGTATACAGGTGCAAATAATAAATAACCGGGTGACGTTGAAATGCAGCTTGCATAAGTACTGGGAAAAGACTAACTTTGGCCGCTTGCGCAACGACACATTATTCACCATAAGTGAAGCAAAAGCAGCGTTTGAAATGCTACTGTTCGAAAACGGATTTGTGGCGCGAAAGGTGCGCGTGGTAACATTTGAGATAGGGTTGAACCTGTATGTAAGTTATGATCCCATTACCTTTATAGAACTGGCCAACTACATGGTGCCGGCAAGTGGAGGCGCAAAGATAATGTTTATCGACGCCAACTACCATCAGAACAGACAGCGGACAACTTTAAAGCACAGCGATATACGCCGATACTTTAAGATATACGACAAAGGATTTGAACGGGAGAAACGCGACAAGAAAGCCGGGCGCAGCGAGAAAGTGAACAACAGCGAAGAAAAGATACTCCGCATAGAAACTGTGTACAAGCGCATCAGCAAACGGGCTGATGAATTCTTTTCGGACGCTAATTTAAATCCATTGGTGCAGCGGTTTTGGGTAGATTGGAAGGATTTATGTTTTACGCGCGATGTACGCGCCCAAAAGGGCTGTCGAAAAAGCGAAGTAGAGCGAGCGCGTAAGATAATAAATATAGGCGCAGAGCAGTACCTAAAGCAGATAAAGCAGGATTGGAAGGAGAAAAAGATAACTGAGAAGCAATACAGGACCGACAGGGAGTTTATACGCGATTTTGACCAAAACCAGGACAGATTCAGAGTCGTTGTTTCGGCGCAGGAAAAACAGTATAACACGCTGTTACCCAAGGTATATAAATTTACGAAACAATAATGCCCATATAGGCATATATAACATACTGTAAATCAGTATATGAAAAAATACAGTATTTGAAAATCAATATATTAAAAATAAAAGTGGCTGCTTTATAGTAGCCACTTTTTTTATGCATACAATAAATTTTTGCCCTTATATTATACTTTAAAACATTAGTGCAGTTGGCAGCTTGTCCTATACTTCCCAACAGGAAGCGGATATGAAACATCCGCTTTGTTGGGAAGAAACTCTCTTTGTTTAATTGATAATTGATAATGAATAATTGATAGTGAAAATATAAATGTTTGATAATAAATAAAATAAACTAAAAACAAAGGAGAGTAAAAGCAATAAACAAGGGTATGAATATCTAAAATAGAAAAATATAGAAAAAATGTTTGATAATTACGAATTATAAATTATATTTGCAGCGTCATTCAAACAAATCGCACCTCAAGGAATTGAAATAAGAAAAAATAGTTCTTCTACAACTTCAATGAATGACATCAGTTATCAGGAAGAATTAATTAATCGCACCGTGGGAACAAAGTTGGTTACTCCCACAGAGGAAAACCAAACGCCCGGACAATTTATTTTGTCCGGGCGTTTTTTGAAATAATAAAATGTAGTCAGGTTAGACAATAAAAAAGCTCACTACACAAAATGCAATGAGCTTAGTCCCACTTACAGGTTGATCGGGCCTGTCAATCCTCTTGTGGGTGATTAGGAGATTATTTGTTTTCCTGTTTGAACAGTGAATTAAGTTTGTCGCTACTTTCCTTAATAGCTTTAGACATTTCTTCGTCGAATGAAATTTTGCTTTCAGTTTGTTTAGCCATAACGAAGCTGGCAAGTTTAGGAGCAATACTAGCGTAGAGGTTTATTTTAGCTTCGAGCGGAGTGTCTTTATCATTCCAAAATTTATCAATAGCGGCGGAGCCTTTAGAAAGAAAAGTAAGGATCCATTCCTTTTGCTGTTCGCCGGTTTTATTTTTACTTCCTTTTTGTCGGCCCCCTGTTTTTACTGTCCCTTTTGCACGTCCCATTTTGCAATAATAATTATTTCTGTTTACAAAAATGAGCAATGCCAAGAGATAATCAATAGCACAAAGCGTGAAATTATCATTTAGGGCAAAAAAACACACAAAAAAGTCGTTTTTTTGAGCATAAATTCAAGAGCCATGCCAACAAAAGAACAGCGACTTATACAAGCCTACAACAAACGATACACCCCTACGGCAAAAAAAGAGCAGGCCAAGCAGCAAGAAACAGCGATACAAGGTTTCCCACAGGCACAGGACTTGCTTATGAGCGCATACAATTGCTGGAATTCACTTGCCACGCTCCGCACCAATATCAGAAGAAACGAAGAATTCATATACGGCGACCAACACAGCGATAAAGTGTACGATCATGAAAACCATAGATATGTTACCGAAAGGCGTATGTATCAGGAAATGGGGATACAACCCAGCCAATACAACATTATACGCAACATAATAACACGCAGCATACCCGGACTATGGATGCAGAACCGGACATTACCTGTATGCGTAGCGCAGAAAGAAGAAAATCAGGCCGACAGCGACGTGCTTACAGCCACTCTACACGCCTTGTACCGTAAGTTGGAAATATCAAAACTTGAAAACAGTGAGATAGTACAGATTTTAGCTTCCGGTATAATGGCGCGGGACATTAACTACGCCAACCGGAACGGAGAAGGCGATATAGTAGCCGACTACATAAGTCCCTATTCTTTTTTTGTAGACAATTCGATGACCGATCCCCGCTACACCGACTGTTCGATAGTAGGGTATTTTTACGACGCCGACATAGATTTGATAGCCGGGAAGTTTGCACGAGGAAGCAAGGAAAGAGAAATGCAGGTGCGCGCACTGTACAGAGGTAATAGTGAGCAGCGCATAATGAGCATGACAGAAACCTTTACCGACGAGCGCATTGAAACCGATTTTTTCACCCCTGCAATAGAAAACAGCGGTCTGGGTCGTGTAATAAAAGTACAGCGCAAAGAAACAGTAAGTTGCTGGTGGGTGCATGACTACCTGCACGGCACCTGCAAACCCTACAGCGACGTAACCGAACGCGAGCTGAAGCAATTAAAAGCAGAAAGAATACAAGAACAAGCAGCTATGGGCGTGCCTGTAGAAAAAATGCTATTACTTGACTATTGGTGGGAAAGTGATCAGCGCGTGGTGTATTATTGGCTCACCCCGTGGGGCGACGTGCTGGAGCGCCTTGTATCTCCCTACTGGCATGGCGGATTCAGCATTGTATTTGAACTACACGAATTTTTCATTGGCAAAATCTATCCGTTTGCAAAGGACCTGATAGATACGCAGAAACAAGTAAACAGACTGAGCAACCTGAGCGAGATCCTTACCAAGCATAGCGCAAAGGATTTGGTATATATCCCTATAAGCACAATGGCCGACAGTGACGGATACGGAGTAGATTATATTCAGCGAACAGCATCGAAGATAGGCGGAGTAATTCCATACAACATTGACCCAAAAGCACCAAACGCAAGGCCGGAGCGCGAGAACACCATGGCAGCCGCATTTACACCATTGAACGTAGTAAACATGTGGCTCAAGATTAGTGAAAACGTAAGCGGCGTGTATGGAGCATTGCAAGGCGCATCGCCAACGGCAGGAACGCCCGCACAAATGTATGCACAGCAAAGCCAGAATTCAGCCACCAGCCTGAACGGCATATACGAAACGATACAAAGTTACAGAAACAAAAGCTGTAAAATGATGGTGCAACTAATGCAGCAATTTTACAAAGGTCGCCGCTATATTTTCGACAAGAAAACAGGCAAAATGCTACTGTACGACGAAGCTAAGGTAAAGAACATAGACTTTGAACTGGCAATAGTAGAAAATACAGATACGCCCGCTTACCGCTTAATGGTAAACGACATATTGATACAGCTCAAGCAATTCGACACAAACAATCAGTTAGATTTGCGCGCACTGCTCGAAGCCGGGAACTTCCCGTTCAAAGATCAGTTGCTCGACTATCTGAACAAACGCGAGCAAGAAGCCAGTGAAGCTATGCAAAACGGAATGCCATTGCCCGGCGCACAATTGCCACCCGAGCTTCAGCAGCAATTAGGGCAATATCAGTTTACGCCCGAAGTATTACAGCAATTTGAAAATTTACCGGAGGACCAGCGCTCCATGTTTGAGCAAGCACAATAAATGGAAAAGAGTATAAACATAAACGGCATAAGCACTACGGCAGCGTACACCGACGGTGACTGCATAAAGTTAGTGAACCTTAGAAAAAAGAACGGCGTGCTAAGACCAGTTACGCCGCGTAAGGTGACGCGAACTACAGCGGAGCAGTACGTTTATACCTTTCAGCACAATTTGCCCAATACAGGCAAAAATTTGATAGGAGTGAGAAGTAACAACATTTACCTTGTTGGAGAAAGCAGCGAAACATTACTTACCACCACTACCGGATTTAAGAGCATAACGCAAACCGGCAACATGCTGAATGTGGCAGACGAAAGCGGGATAAAACATTTATTTTGGACAGAAGGGCAATACAACCTTATAAGCACGGCATTTGGAGGAACACAAACAAGCGACATATTAGGTCCTGTAAAAATAGATCTGAAAGTAGAAAACGAAGGAGCGGCGGACTTTAGCAGCACATTTCGTTCCAATTTCAGAACAATAAGCTCAGATCCGATACTTTACAGTAACTATGAGACCTACGGAACCGCCGACAACTTAGCGTTGCGGAAGGAAACATTCAAAGGACTGACCGACAAGCTGACTTCGATCCTCAGAAAAGAAGGCAGTCCGGTGTGGTTTATGCTTGCTTGTACCGCAGTAGAATTGTATGACGGCAGCTACATACTCCATTCGGCACCGGTATTGCTGGGGCAAGCCAACGACGAACACACAAGATA
>JAJFVH010000070.1 GCA_021371875.1 Bacteroidales bacterium | reverse complement strand
TCATCTCCTTGTGTGTCCTGATTTTTAATCTCGGTCATGGGGGTTTCATCTGTTTAAATTTTAGAACAAAAAACAAAGAGCAAAGACATTACTAATCATGCCTTTGTGTGTCCAAAATCTTTGATCATGTTAGTTTCATACCAACACAGTAAAGAAATTAAGATTATATGCAAAGGTAAAAATAATTGTTTCAACATTTACTTTTCCTGTTGTATAAATTTAAAAATCAACATTATTTACCTTGTTTGAAGTTGGCAAAAACCCTATTTTAACTCAAGAACATTAAAAACACAAACTTTTGTTACGCCAGAGATAAAGTATTTGTAATTAATTAACTAATTTTACGTCGGAAACAGATAGCGACATAATCTTTTAGATAATACAATGAATTTAACAAAGAAATTTATATTTGGATTTATTCTTTTCTTTCCGATAGTCGCCACGGCGCAATTGAAAATTAATGAAATAATGACCAACAATGCCTCGGCAGTTTGGGATGATTCATACAATTACTCTATGTGGGTGGAACTTTACAATCCTAACACAACAACCTCGTACAACCAGTCAGCCTATTATTTTACCGACGATTTATCGCAACCCAGGAAATGGAATCCACCTTCTAAACTAATTCAGGCACAAGGATACAATGTCCTTTGGTTTGAACGGGACGATAGGACGGGACATGCAAACTTCAAACTTGAAGCCGGGGGCGGAAAATTATTTTTGCTGAATGCATCGGCTCAGGTTGTCGATAGTGTGATCTATCCAGCCCAATACAGGAATATTTCTTATGGAAGAATAACCGATGGTTCCACTAACTGGGTTTTCTTTGAACAATTCAGTGCGGGAAAAACCAATAACGGTAAAAGTTGGGCATTCCAGCGTTGTGCCACTCCGGTATTTAATGTAGCCGGAGGATTTTACGCTGCAACACAGAATGTGAGCTTCGCAAATCCTCTTGCAGGCGATACAATATATTATACCAAAAACGGAGCCGAACCTACCAGGACCAACTCAATCCGCTATTCACCCGGGTCGGTTTTTACGGTGTCCTCCACTTCTTGCATCCGGGCAAAATCTTTTTCGGCAGGAAGATTATCAAGCGATATTGCTACTTCCACCTATTTTATACGAGAACGTAATTTTCATTTACCCGTTGTGTCCGTTGTTACAGAGCCGGCTAATTTAACCGACAATACAATTGGCATTTATGTTACCGGCACAAACGGAAAAACCGGAAACGGGTCGGATGTTCCTGTAAACTGGAACCAGGATTGGGATCGTCCGGTAAATTTTGAATTGTTCGACAGCACCGGGGTGATGCGCCTGAATCAGGAATTGGATATTAGTATTACCGGCGGATGGTCGCGCGGAAATCCGCAAAAGTCGTTTAAAATTTCTCCACGCAACAAATTTGGCGATAACCGTTTACGCTACGATATTTTTGCCGCTTCAAAGCCCAACCGAAAATATAAAGACATTCAATTGCGTAATTCGGGAAATGACTTTTTCTACTCCATGATGCGCGATGCATTTATGCAATCTTTGGTGATGAAGCGAATGAATCTGGATTGTTTGGCTTACGAACCGGCCGTCTGTTTTATGAACGGAGTTTATTACGGTATTCAGAATTTAAGAGAACAGAGCAGTAAGGATTTTATATTTTCCAATTATGGATTGAATGAAGACGATGTATATTTGATTGAATCCTGGTCTATCCCGTACGATGCAAATTACACACCTCTAAGTAATTACATTTCAAATAACGACATTACGCAAGCGGCTGTATACAATAAAGTGTCCGAAATGATG
The DNA here is from genome assembly GCA_021371875.1 of Bacteroidales bacterium. Classification (GTDB taxonomy): domain Bacteria; phylum Bacteroidota; class Bacteroidia; order Bacteroidales; family Paludibacteraceae; genus Paludibacter. Next base: position 4,403 of record JAJFVH010000070.1, on the reverse strand, counting down.
GATGTGGATAATTTTATGAGTTACATGATTTCGCAAATATTTTTCGGAAATACCGACTGGCCGCACAACAATGTAAAAATATGGAAAAAGAAAGATGGCGGCAAATGGCGTTGGATTTTGTACGACACCGATTTCGGTTACAACCTTTACGATACTAATTTACACAATCACAATTCATTGTTGTATGCATTAGGCGAAAAATCGGATCAGGTACCCGATGCCTGGTCTACTTTATTGCTTCGCAGGTTAATTTTAAACAGTACCTTTCGTAAAAATCTTATCGACCGTTTTTGCATCCAGTTATCATCCACCTTCGAATATAAGCGTTCAACCCAGGTACTGGATAGTATGGCGGCAAAAATTAAAAATGAAATTGTTTATCACAAGTCGAAATGGCCTTCATACCGCGATTTTACAACCGATATAAACAATATGAAAACTTTCGCCAATAATCGCCCCGCCAATATGTTAAATTTTATAAGCAACAGATTCCTGGGCGCTGCCACCACTCAAACTATAAGTATCAGCTCGGATAACAGCAAAGCAAGTTACAGATTTAACAACGAAACCATCTCCGATGCGGCTATAAATCTGAAATACTTTACAAATCAAGCTGTTTCGTTGGAGGCAAATCCCATCCCCGGATACAAATTTAAACAATGGGAAACATCGGGAGCTTCCTCCTCATCAACACTTATTGCCAATGGAAGCGCCTGGAAGTATTTCGATGGCAATTCAATTCCTGCAGGCAACTGGTATTCGGCAGCATATAGCGATGCATCGTGGAAAACCGGCAACGCTCCATTAGGTTACTCAAGCTCCGGTGTAGTAACTACCATAAGTTACGGAACTAATTCTTCAAATAAGAATACGACTGCCTACTTTCGCAAAACATTTACAATTAGTGATCTAAGTTCGAAAAACAATTTTATAATTTCAACTTTTGTTGACGATGGAGTTTGCGTGTATGTAAACGGAACTGAAGTAGGACGTGATAACCTGCCAACCGGAGCATTAGCATTTTCAACATTAGCAAGCACATATAACAATGGAATAACGGCAACTTTCACCATCCCACAGAATTTATTAGTCGAGGGCGAGAATATCATTGCCGTTGAGGTTCATCAAAATTCCGTTACCAGTTCGGATCTAATATTCAATCTTCAGCTCACTTATTCCACGTTATCAAATACGCAAATAATAACTACACCCGTTTTTAGCACGACGCTTACGGCTTCGTTCAGTATAAAAGCCATTTACGAACAAACAATTTTTGAAGATTCTGACAAAGATATGCATGTAGTTATCAATGAAGTCGTTTCGAGCAACAACCTGATTCAAGACGAATTTGGAGGAAAAGATGATTACATTGAAATCTATAATAATGGCGATGCCGAAGTGAATATTGCCGGTTGGTATATTTCCGATACTCCGACTAATACTATGTTAGTTCAAATCCCGTACACCGATTTATCAAAAACGGCTATTCCCTCAAAAGGCCGAATCGTCCTCTGGACCGACGATGAACCTGAACAAGGCGTTTTACATCTCGGATTCAAATTAAGTAAAGATGGAGAAACATTGGTTTTATCAAAATCGAATTATCTGGGCACATTAGTTTTAGTAGACCTATTATCATTTCCTTACCTGGAACAAAACACAAGCTATTCCCGTATTCCAGATGGAAGTGCAACCTGGAAAATTGTTCTTCCAACCTGTAATCTGGCAAATGTTGATTTCTCAGGAACCGATGAAACAACTGTTGCCACAAGAATTTATCCGACAATGGTTTCCGACCATCTTACGATAGAAAATGCGCAAAATAAAACAATACGGATTTTCGATCTTGCAGGTAAAATGTTGTTACAACACGAATGCTATCCCGAAAAAGAAACCCTGCAACTTGGGGCATTACAAAAAGGTATTTATATACTTACTATTGAAAATGAAAATTTCAAATTTATAAAATTGTAAATTAATTGTTAACAATAAACGGGGCAGGGTTTGCAAAATTGCAAACCCTGCCCCGTTTATATGACGAAATTTCCTTCATTACGCCTAATTGTCTTATAATTCAATGTTTTATACCAATGTGTACCGACAATATTTCCGGCTAAATGGATTGGTAAACAATTTGCTGGATTCGTACCACGAATTAATAAAAACAAAATAACTATGAATTTCAACAATTTTACAATTAAATCGCAGGAAGCCGTTCAACAAGCCGTTGAATTGGTACAAAGCAACGGACAACAAGTAGTGGAAACTCCTCACTTGTTCAAAGGAATTATGCTCAAAGGTGAGGAAGTAACGCAGTTTCTGTTCGGTAAACTGGGCGTGAACATCTCCACCCTGAACGCTGTTGTCAATAATATGATTGAAGGTTTTCCGCGCGTTTCGGGTGGTGAACCTTATTTGAGTCGCGAAACAAATAGTGTGCTGCAAAAAGCCATTGATAAATCGTCGAAAGCGGGCGACCAGTTTGTTTCGCTCGAATATATCTTGCTGGCTTTGGCTGTTGAAAAAAATACCCTGACCAAAGTGCTGCACGATGCTGGCATCAACGAAAAAGCTCTGCAGGAAGCCATTAACGAATTGCGTAAAGGATCGAAAGTGAATTCTGCTTCGACCGAAGACACCTACAATTCATTGGGAAAATACGCCATCAACCTGAACGAACAGGCACGTGCCGGTAAGCTCGATCCCGTCATCGGACGTGACGAGGAAATCCGTCGTGTGCTGCAGATTCTGAGCCGTCGAACCAAAAACAATCCAATTCTGATTGGCGAACCCGGCACAGGTAAAACTGCCATTGCCGAAGGTTTGGCGCATCGTATCGTACGCGGCGATGTCCCTGAAAACCTAAAATCGAAACAGATTTTCTCGTTGGATATGGGTGCGTTGATTGCAGGAGCCAAGTACAAAGGTGAATTTGAGGAACGACTAAAATCGGTTGTCAACGAGGTAATTAAAGCCGAAGGTGAAGTAATCTTGTTTATCGACGAAATTCACACTTTGGTTGGTGCAGGTAAAGGTGAAGGCGCCATGGATGCTGCCAATATCCTGAAACCGGCGCTGGCTCGGGGTGAATTGCGCGCCATCGGTGCAACAACCTTGGACGAATATCAGAAATATTTTGAGAAAGACAAAGCCCTGGAACGTCGTTTCCAGATTGTGATGGTTGACGAACCCGATATACCAAGCACTATTTCCATTCTGCGTGGTTTGAAAGAACGCTACGAAAATCACCACAAAGTGCGGATTAAAGATGATGCAATTATTGCCGCTGTGGAACTGTCGAGCCGTTATATTACCGACCGTTTTTTGCCCGACAAAGCCATTGATTTAATGGATGAAGCCGCTGCCAAACTACGGTTGGAAGTGGATTCTGTTCCCGAAGAGCTGGATGTGATTGAACGAAATATAAAACAGCTGGAAATTGAACGTGAAGCCATCAAACGCGAAAATGACATGAAAAAGCTGGAACAACTGAATGCCGAAATTGCCAATCTGAAAGAAGAAAGCAAAGTGATGCGTGCCAAATGGTCGAGCGAAAAAGCGTTAATTGATAAAATTCAACAAGCCAAAATAGAAATCGAAAACTTGAAATACCAGGCCGAACGCGCCGAACGTGAAGGCGATTACGGCAAAGTGGCTGAAATTCGCTACGGCAAAGTCAAAGCACTCGAAACGGAAATTGAGAAGTATCAATCGGAACTGATAACTATGCAGGGGACGAACGCCATGATCAAGGAGGAAGTAGACGGCGAGGATATTGCCGGTGTGGTAAGTCGTTGGACGGGAATTCCGGTCAGCAAAATGCTGCAAAGCGAAAAGGAAAAGCTGCTTCATCTTGAGGATGAATTACATAAACGTGTTATAGGTCAGGAAGAAGCGATTGCGGCTGTTTCCGATGCCGTTCGTCGTAGTCGTGCCGGGCTGCAAGACCCGAAACGGCCTATCGGTTCGTTTATTTTCCTCGGCACAACAGGCGTGGGAAAAACAGAGTTAGCCAAAGCACTGGCCGAATACCTGTTCGACGACGAAAACCTGATGACACGTATTGATATGAGCGAGTATCAGGAAAAATTCTCGGTTACCCGATTAATCGGTTCACCTCCGGGATATGTAGGTTACGACGAAGGAGGCCAGCTGACCGAAGCCATTCGGCGGAAACCTTATTCGGTAGTGCTTTTCGACGAAATTGAAAAAGCGCATCCCGATGTTTTCAACGTACTGTTACAAGTACTGGACGATGGCCGGTTGACCGATAACAAAGGCCGGACGGTGAATTTTAAAAACACGATTATTATTATGACATCGAATATCGGTTCAGGATTAATTCGGGAGAATTTTGAAAAAATAAATGCCGGAAACCATGATCAGGTAGTTGAGCAAACCAA
>JAJFVH010000116.1 GCA_021371875.1 Bacteroidales bacterium | reverse complement strand
TATTTTATCAATATTTATTTATTCCAGAATTATCAGATTCCAAGTTCGTCGTTAGAGAAAACTTTGCTGGTTGGCGATTTTCTTTTTGTCAGCAAAGCCAGTTACGGACCTCGCGTGCCTAATACGCCGCTTTCGTTCCCTTTGGTGCAACATACTTTTCCTATTCTCAATACAAAATCATTTATCGAAACTCCACAATGGGAATACAAACGGTTAAAAGGTTTTGATCAGATTGAACGCAATGATATTGTGGTGTTTAATTTCCCTACAGGCGACACTGTTGCGGTAAACAAACAAAACCCCGATTATTACACCAGTTGCTATTTTGAAGGATTATCGCTGTTAAGAAGCCAGCATCCGGATGTTACCCCGAGCACAGAAGAATGTTACAATGTCGGTCGCGAAATTGTAAAAGCTAAAACTCAGGAGTATGGTGAGATCATTTATCGCCCGGTCGACCGCCGGGAAAACTACGTAAAACGTTGTGTGGGAATTCCGGGGGATTGGATTGAGATTAAGAATAATCAAATGATTATCAACGGTGAAAAACAGGAAAAAATCCCCGGGATACAGTTTAATTATTTTGTGCAAACCGATGGAACTCCATTGAATAGTGTGCTCGATAAATTGGAAATTAACCTGGAAGACCGTATGTATATCGATAATAATCAATATGCCGAAGGAATAAAATCATTGGGTTTCGATCCTAATTTGCCTTTGTACCATTTGCCGCTCTCCGAAGCCGCATATAACAAACTTCTCAACACGGCAGGAGTTGTTAAAATCCAGATCGAGACAGCCGATCAGCCGGGCGATGTATTCCCTTTGGGTGGTGGAAAATCGTGGACGCGTGATAATTACGGACCGATTTATATTCCTAAAAAAGGTGCAAAATTGGCGCTGAACGCATATAATTTTCCTATTTACGAAAGAATTATCCGTGTATATGAAAATAACACACTTGAAGTAAAAAACGGGAAATATTTTATCAATGGAAAGGAAACCAATACTTATCGGTTTAAAATGGACTATTACTGGATGATGGGCGACAATCGGCACAATTCGGCAGATTCACGTTATTGGGGCTTCGTTCCTGAAGATCATATTGTCGGTCGGCCGGTACTCGTTTGGTTGTCGTTGAACAAAGACAAAGGTTTGTTTGATGGAAAAATCCGCTTTTCCAGGTTCTTTAAAAATGCAGAAAGATAATTTTCTTCTTTCAACTGCATACCTGGCGCCGATAGAATATTATGTTGTTTTGGCCAATGCAGGGAAGGTTTTCATTGAGCAGCATGAGCATTATATAAAACAAAGTTACAGAAGCCGTTGTAGGATTGCGACAGCCAATGGGCTCATGGATTTAAGCATCCCTGTGGACAAATCAGGGAAAGAACTGATTCGTGATGTGCGCATTTCGGAACACAGTGATTGGCAAAAGCATCATTGGCGGTCGATAGAGTCGGCTTATAATTCGAGTCCCTTTTTCGAGTATTATTCTGACGATTTACGTCCTTTTTTCGAAAAAAAATGGGTATTTTTGTGGGATTTCAATTTAGAGATTCAACAAAAGGTGTTGGAGTTGCTTGAAATTGAGGCCAATATTGCTTTTTCGGAGAAATTTGAAACTAATCCGGACGAAAGTATTGTTGATTTGCGCTATCGGATCCATCCCAAAAAGGAACCGGCATTAAAATTGAAAAGTTACTATCAGGTTTTTGAGCAGAAATTTGGTTTTACAGCTAATTTAAGTATTATCGACCTGTTGTTTAATATGGGAAATGAAAGTCGGTTGGTGATGATGTGATGATGAATTGATATGTGATTAAAAAACCTGATGGGAGTCGGGCAGGTATGTAACAAAATAAGCTAAACACGAAAAACAATATAATATGGAAATAGATTGGGGGAATCTGGGATTTGGTTATATGAAAACCGATTTCAATATCAGATGTACATTCAGTAATGGAGCATGGGGAAATTTGGAAGTACACGACAGCGAATACATGACTTTGCACATGGCTGCTACCGCTTTGCACTACGGGCAGGAATCGTTCGAAGGGTTGAAAGCATTTCGTGGAAAAGATGGAAAAATCCGCATTTTCCGCATGCACGACAATGCTTTACGTATGCAGGATTCGTGTGCGGGGACTTTGATGGCACAGTTGCCGGTAGAAAGATTTGAAGAAGCCGTATTGAAAGTCGTGAAATTAAATGAGCGTTTCGTTCCACCTTACGAATCAGGTGCATCGTTATACATTCGTCCGGTACTTTTTGGCAGTGGACCGCAGGTAGGCGTGAAACCTGCCGATGAATACATGTTCATCGTGTTTGTAACTCCGGTTGGGCCATATTTTAAAGGCGGATTCCAAACAACTCCTTTTGTGATCATGCGCGAGTATGACCGTTCCGCTCCACTTGGCATGGGCAAATACAAAGTGGGTGGAAATTATGCAGCCAGCCTTGTTGCCGGACAACGCGCCCACGAAATGGGCTATTCCAATATTTTTTATCTGGATGCCAAAGAAAAAAAATATATCGACGAATGCGGAGCTGCCAACTTTTTCGGAATTAAAAACAATACTTATGTTACACCACAATCAACGTCCATTCTACCTTCGATTACCAACAAAAGTTTGATGGTTTTAGCAGAAGAAATCGGTTTGAAAGTGGAACAGCGCCACGTGCCGGTGGAAGAACTGGCTACATTCGAAGAAGCGGGCGCCTGCGGAACTGCAGCAGTTATCAGTCCGATTGAACGCATAGATGATTATGACGAGAAAAAATCGTACATTTTCTCGCCTGATGGAAAACCGGGTGCAATCTGCGATAAACTTTATCATAAATTACGTGGTATTCAGTATGGCGACGAACCCGACACATATAGTTGGGTTACTGTATTAGAATAAAAAAGGGAGCTTAGCTCCCTTTTTTATTCTTCTCCATCAATTTTTATGTCCCGAATCATCAATTGAATCGACGTGTTGCCATTAAAATTGTTTTCCTCTAAAGTGTAACAAATATCAAGAGGGTTCAATGCTTTCAGGTGGTCGTTATAAGCAAACATCCGGAAAGCAATGCCATTCATTACATTTTCGGAACTCGAATCGACCAATTCCAGTTTCAGGTGCTCCTGATCTTTTCCCACCAGGCGGCTTGTGCCATAATCAAGCACTTTTTTCGAGGCGAATACCGGCTTCATGTTTCCCGGGCCAAACGGACCGAATTGCTTTAAAACACGGAAAAACTTTGGCGTAATATCTTTAAACTCAAGAACGGCATCGATGTCGATTTGCGGATATGTTTGTTCTTCGAGGATATTCTCCGACACGTATTGCTCGAACCGATCGGTAAAGGCGGGTATATTTTCTTCTTTCATCGAAAGTCCGGCAGCATACATGTGACCTCCGAAATTTTCAAGCAAATCGCGGCAGGAATCAATGGCTTTATAAATATCGAAGCCCGGAACCGAACGTGCCGAACCGGAAGCCAGCCCATTAGAGTTAGTAAGCACAATCGAAGGTTTATAGTGCTCTTCGGACAACCTTGAAGCCACAATCCCTATGACGCCTTTATGCCAGTCGGGCTTATGAACTACAATGGATTTACGTGTCAGATACCTTTCGTCGGAAGCAATAAGCGCGATGGCTTCGTCGGTAATATTCTTATCTAAATCTTTACGGTCGTTGTTGTATTCATTGATTGTATCGCTTTTTTCTTTTGCGAAGACGGGATTGCTCGACACCAACAACTGAACTGCTTCGGTAGCCAGTTTCATACGCCCGGAGGCATTTATACGCGGCCCAACTTTAAATACTATGTCGCTGATTGTTATTTCTTTGTCGGCAAGCCCACAAACATCGAGAATGCTTTTTACTCCAATGCTGGGATTTGAATTGATTTGTTTTAATCCATAAAAAGCCAGGATGCGATTCTCGCCTGTAATTGGCACAATATCGGAAGCAATACTTAAAGCCAGTAAATCGAGCAGAGGGGTAAGTTGCGAAAAATCGATGTTATTTACTATGGCAAATGCCTGCATCAACTTGAAACCTACTCCGCAGCCGGATAAATGTTTGTACGGATAGTTGCAATCATCCCGCTTGGGATCGAGTACGGCAACCGCAGGAGGCAAAACCGCATCGGGTGTGTGGTGGTCGCAAATGATGAAATCAACTCCGAGAGAAGAAGCGTATTTTACTTTTTCGACGGCTTTTATGCCGCAATCCAACGCAATAATAAGTTTAAAACTATTGTCGGCTGCAAAGTCAATTCCCTGAACGGAAATTCCATAACCTTCGTTATAACGGTCGGGGATATAAAAATCGACATTGCTGTAAAATTGCATCAGAAACTTGTAGACTAATGATACTGAAGTAGTACCATCAACATCGTAATCCCCGTAAACCAGAATTTTCTCATTGTGGCGCATTGCCGAAGTAAGCCTTTTTACCGCGTTATCCATGTCCGCCATTAAAAACGGATCGTGAAGATCGGCTAAATCCGGTCGAAAAAAACTACGGGCATCGACAAAGGTGTAAATCTCCCTCTGAACTAATAACTGGGCAAGGATAGGACTGATACTTAATTCTTCTGCTAATTTTTTCTGTGTCTCAATTTGTTGTTCTGAAAGGGTTGTGTAAATCCATTTATTTATCATTGTTTTTTTTATTTTTTTTCAACTCAAATGAATTAAATACCTTTTTAAACTAAAAATCATCATTAGGCTTCCAACAGCAAGTTCAACGGTATGAAATTCATATAAAAAAAACTCATCGTGCAATTATCATCAAACGGAACTGTTTTTTCAAACGGTAAAATTATACATTTTTTTTAAAAGTGGCAAACTTATATATTCTGGGTTATTTCTTTTTTTGAGGTGCTATGAATTTTTATATCTTTGCAGCTTATGGGACAAAAGAAAAAAAGCCGTCCATCCACGGACACATTATTTGAGACTGTATCTCGTATGTTGGTGCCAGAATTTATTTTGGAAAACTT
>JAJFVH010000066.1 GCA_021371875.1 Bacteroidales bacterium | reverse complement strand
CGTTTCTTCTCAGGGTCGGAAACGCCTTCGAGCATTTTATAAAAATATTCTTTGGCATTTACGCCTATCACATTCAGTCCGAGGTGTTCGTAATCCTTAATCACGTTTTCGAACTCGTTTTTTCGCAATAAGCCATGATCGACAAATATGCAAGTGAGGTTTTTGCCAATGGCTTTGTGTAGCAAAACGGCTGCAACCGAAGAGTCAACGCCTCCGGAGAGACCTAATACCACTTTGTCGTTGCCTAATTGCTTTTTTAGCTCTGCAACAGTCGATTCTACAAACGATGCTGGCGACCAGTCACGTTTACATCCGCAAATTTTAAGGAAGTTTTCGAGCAGGCTAATTCCATCTAAGGTGTGGTATACTTCAGGGTGAAATTGAACAGCCCAGGTAGGTTCGCCTTCTATTTTATAAGCAGCCAGCTCTACGTCGTTGGTGCTGGCTATTTTTTTGAAATGATCAGGTATTTTAGTAATCGAATCGCCGTGCGACATCCATATTTGCGATCCGGGCTGTATGTCTTTGAAAAGCGGGTCTTCTGAATCGATGTACGAAAGGTTGGCGCGTCCATACTCGCGCGAACCGGCTGCTTCAACATTTCCGCCCGACGTGTAGGCCATAAATTGAGCACCGTAACAGATGCCGAGCACCGGGAATTTAGCCCGGATAGCGCTTAAATCGGCTTTGAAGGCTGTGGGGTCGTACACCGAAAAGGGGCTGCCCGAAAGAATCACACCTTTGATTTCGTCGGTTTGTTCGGGAAACTTGTTGTAGGGCAAAATTTCGCAGTATTCATTCAAATCGCGCAAACGGCGACCTATAAGTTGTGTGGTTTGCGAACCGAAATCGAGGATGATAATTTTTTCCATGAAGTAAATGCTATAAACTTTAGTAGTTTTCTTTTGAAAAGTATCGCAAAAGTAAGAAAAATATAAAGTTTGTGCAAATGAAAAAATGACCGCTCTCCGAACTTCGGCGAATGTGATAAGCTGCGTCAGGGTGTTTTTAGTTAATTGATAAGTTGGATGATGGGCCGATGTAAAGTGCCTCCCTAAAACTGATGATTAAGTCTTGAAAAAATCATAAGCATGACTTGATGAAATCATGCTATTTTAATTATATCAGCAACAACGAACTATCACCGTAACTCAAAAAGCGGAAGTCGTTTTCGAGCGCGTAGTCGTAAATCTGTTTCCAGTTGCCATCCACAAAAGCCGAAACGAGCAGGAGCAAGGTGCTTTTAGGCTGATGGAAATTGGTAATCATACCATCCACCACGCGGAATTTATATCCGGGACGAATCATTATCTGTGTTTCGGCATGAAGCGTAGTCAGGTTATTTTTATACAGATAATCCAATAAACTTTGCAAAGCATCCGAAGTGGAAACTTCTTTATTGTTTTCATAGGGTTCCCATTGCGAAACACTAAGCTCCATATTCTCTTCGCCTGTTCCTTCGCCTGTTCCTTTGCCTGTTCCTTCGCCTTTGCCTTCGCCTTCTTTTACCTGCCTCCCCATATAATACAAACTCTCCAGAGTTCTTACCGAAGTTGTTCCTACGGCGATAATATTGCCCAGTTTCTTCAGTAAGTTTTCTATCGTGCTGCGTTGAACCGAGATCACTTCGGTGTGCATGTGATGTTCGGCAATGTCGCGTGTTTTTACAGGCTGAAAAGTTCCGGCGCCTACATGGAGCGTTACTTCATCTATTGCAATCTGTTTGGGCTTCAGACTTTCAAAAACTTCTTCGGTAAAATGGAGCCCGGCAGTGGGAGCCGCTACCGAACCTTTGATTTTTGAATAAACGGTTTGATAAGTCGTCAGGTCGCTTTCTTCGGTTTTGCGATGCAAATAGGGAGGAATAGGCAATTCGCCGGCATTTTCGAGTATATCGGCAAAATGAATATTGGCATTGTCCCAACTGAACCTTACGCTGTGGGTATTGCCTTCGGTTTGCAGTCGTTCGGCTGTAAATGTACATTTCTCACCTGCCATCTCGATTTGCTTGCTCAGCCCGCCTTCCTTCCATTTTTTCAGGTTGCCTATCATGCACTTCCATACGCATTCGGTTGTTGCACCCAGAGACTGTGCATAATCGGCCGGTTGTAAAGGCTCCAGACAAAAAACTTCGATGTGGGCGCCTGTGTCTTTTTTAAAAAGAAGCCGGGCTTGTATCACACGTGTGTTGTTGTAAATCAGAAGCGCATTGTCGGGCAAAAAGTCCGAAATGGAAGAAAACACACTTTCGGTGATTCTAGCATTTCTGTAAACCAATAATTTAGATGCATCCCGTTTTGCCAAGGGATATTTAGCAATACGCTCATCGGGAAGAGGATAATTATATTCGTCGATATAAATCGGGGTACTGTCTTTTGTTGGGTTCACGTGGCTTACCGAAAATTTGTTGTATTTTTGTGCAAAAGTAACCAAAAAGCTCCAAAGTGCCAATTGGTAAGCTTTGTTATTTGATATGAATGGTTTAGTTCAAATAAAAGAAAAATAATTATCCGATAGATTGCCAAAAGCTTTAAATTTCAATATAACAGGGGCTTTGCCCCTAAAACCCTACTTACTTTTTTGTCTTAACACAAAAAAGTAAGCAAAAAATGCCTCACCCGTCCTTCGGACACCCTCTCCAAAGGGAGAGGGAAAAAAGGAATAAAAGTGTTTGACTGCGCCCGCTTCGCTCGAAAAAACAGTCGTTTGTAGGCTGAAAACTTTTAGACTCGTCTCGTCTATGGCGAGACTCAAACAGAAAAGTTTTCTACGCCTACTTCACTCCATTTTTCGGCTCACCGGACGAGGTCGGTCGTTAATGAGCTTGTTACAACAGAAGTAGGTAATAAAAACGGATTTTAAAAAAGAATATGATTATCCGCAATGTGTCCTAATTTATATTTCGGTGCGCTGCACCTTTGTGCTTTTTCTGCTTGTATTTTCTACCAATATATCGGGACTCTGTCCCTTTGTTGGCAGGTGCAGCGCACCGTTATATTGGTAGAAATAATATCCCGAATAAAAATAAAGGTGCAGCGCACCGGAATATATTATTTGAAACTTTAGGA
>JAJFVH010000050.1 GCA_021371875.1 Bacteroidales bacterium | reverse complement strand
GCCGAAATAAAAAAGAGGAAAACTTTTTGCTTTCCTCTTTCGGTTTAATTATTTTCTTCGTCAATTATTTCCTGAATGTCGTCGACACAGCTTCCGCAAACTGCGCCCGCTTCAATCTCGTCGCCCACTTCTTCAACTGTTTTTAACCCTTTCTCTCTGATTGTTGCAGCTATCTCGCTTTTGCACATATCGAGACAAGTACAGATAACCGGATCTTCTGCCATCGTTTTTCTTTTTTTAAATTGTTTGTATTTTAATTTTCCTTTTTCGGTTTTTATAAAATACATAACAACAAAGTCAAGGAAAAGGTTTATGATGCTTAATAAATTATTCTTTTCTGAAAAACAATTCGGTTTTTAATTCTTCGATTCTATGCTTCACGGCCGAATAATATGTTCCGCTTAATTCATTTAGAAATTCTTCTTTATTTTTTTCGGGTTCTTTGGGAAAGGAGGCTAAAAACATATTGTAGTACTTCAATGCCTGCTTCGCGTTTTTCAAATTATAATCATAAATTCCCGCTATAGTGTATATTGTGATTTGACTTTCGGGCTTTAATTTCATGCAGATTTCGTAATTTTTGATGGCTTCCTGTGGTTTGTTCCATCTGGAATAACCAAGAGCTAAATGACTGTAAAAATTATATAAAACCGAATCTTTGGGAATAGCCAGTTCTAATCCTCTGTTTAACACCGCGATACCAGCGGCATGTTTTCCGTTTAAAATTGCCGAACGTCCCAGATAATAAATCAAATTCAGATTCGACGAATCGTTTGCATAAGCTTCCGACAAATGTTCGTAAGCAGGATAATAATCTTTCAACCCGAAATAACTTGATCCGAGAAAATAATTGGTGGTGTACGATTTGTCTCCTTCTGAGTACAATTTCTCCAGCCTGAGAATGGCTTTATCAAACTGTTGGGTGAAACAATACCCGATTCCGTTGTATTGGTTTATGGTTTTGTTGGTGGAATCGATGCTTATGTAATCATTCGTACAACCAATCATTTCATTGTATCGCTGAGTCTGAAGGTAAATTTTTGAAAGTTTAAAAACGGTGTTATAATCTTCGGGACTGTATGTCAAGCATTTTTTGTAATAAAAAATAGTTGAATCATTCTTATCCAATTGCCAGTAACAATCGCCCAGCAAAGAATACAATACGGGAATGGTGTCGCGCCTGAAAGCCTGATGGATTTCAACAGCCGTTTTGTCCCAGTCTTTTAATTTATACAGTATGTTGATATAATTGAGATGAAAATATTGGTTATCCGGCTCAAGCCGAAGGCAGTTGGAATATATAAGTTCGGCGCTTTTAAAATTTCCTGCCGACTGATAACAATCCGCTAACTCGCTTAATGCCTGGATATTTAAACTGTCATTTCTGACCACATTTTCGAGAATTGCTGTGGCAGCGCCGTACTTCAGCAGATTTTTATAGCATTTCGCTTTCAGTATTTCGAGTTCAGGGCTTTTCTTTTCTTTGTTCATTAATTGTATTGCCAGCTGATAATCATACTGATTTAAAGCGTTAAGAATAGCGTTGTCCTGAGCTGAAACAAGTAAGGGTAAGGGTAAGGGTAAGGGTAAGGATAAAAATAAACATAAAAAAACAAATATTTTCTTCATAGAATAATTAAATGAGGAAGTTCTATATTGAACTTCCTCTGATTATTAGGCATTTATTCTTTTGATGTAATAATAATTACTCCATTCTTTCCTTTTTCGCCATAAATGGCTGTAGCTGCATTATCTTTAAGTTTAAGCACATTGATTTCTTTAATATTCTCGGGGTTTATTGCCGACATTTCTTCGTTTGTTATTGTCTTGCCGTCAAAAATAATCAATGGTTTTTCTCCATCTTTTAGTCCCTTAAAATTCAATTTGTTGTTTGTTTCTTTTGGATTGCTTTTTTGTCATCATCTAACTTGAAGTTAATAGGCAAAGTGTATTTTACTCTGACAGTTTTCTCTTTTTGCATACCGGGTATCCAGTTTGGCATGGATTTAATTACACGGACAGCCTCTGTATCAAGATATTGGTCTGTACCGCGAACTAATTCAACATCTGACAGCGAACCATCTTTATTGACGATAAACGAACAAATTACTTGTCCTTGTATATTGTTTTCCACCGCTTCAGCAGGATATTTCACATTGTCACGTAAAAATTTGAATAATGCTTCGTAACCACCCGGGAATGAAGGCATTTTTTCCACAACCTGAAAAATTACTTGGTCTTCATCTGGCGCAGGAGGTGGTGGAGGAACCATTTCATCTGTTATTTTTACTGGAGGAGGCGGTGGAGGCGTAACCGTGTTTTTTTGTTTATCATCGGGTTTGACATAATCTGCAACAGCCGGTGATTCATTTTTCATTTTGTCCGCTTTTTCAATATCTTTAAGCGGCAAAGCATCTTTAAGCGGCAAAGCATCTTTAAATACTTTTTCACTGTCATTTTGCAACATTCGTTGAGCCGACGAAGCGAGCGTTTCGGCATTGCTCAGCAATACCAATGAAAACGTGAGCGGTGCAATCAACAGGTATTTCAAGGCTGTCGATTTACGTGATTTTTGTTGGTTCATCATAACAATTCTTTTTTTTAGAGGTGATACATTAAATTTATTGGTAAGTTTTAAATCAGGCGTTTGATACGAGAGTTGAAGTAAATGATATTGATAGCTTTTGCTGTCGACACCGGATTCAAGCACGTTGCTGTCGGCCAAAAATTCCAAGTTCTGACGAATTTCACGCTTCATAAGCCAGGAAGCAGGGTTAAACCAGCATACTATGGATAATAATTCTCCTGCCAGTACATCAAAACTATGTCCCTGGCGAACGTGCGTAAGTTCGTGTGTCAGGATTTGTTTGGTTTCGTTCTCGTTATGCAGCGCGGGATTCATATAAATCGTACCGAAAAACGAAAACGGAATGATTTTTTTATCTATGGCTATGATGCTCACGCCTTGAACAGTTTCCCGTTTTCCCTGAAATTTTATTTGTAAAATTGAAATCAGTTGAACAGTCAGCCGTCCAACAAGCCCGGAAACGGCTAATCCATAAACAGCCCATAGGATATTTTCAAAACTGAAAAGTCCGGATTGATTTTCGGGAGTTACCGTTATTTCCTGCAACAATGCGTAATTAGCTACGATTGTTTGCATGGATGGCTGACTTTGCAGCCAGTTTTCGATAGAGAAAAACGGATAGACGAACGATATGATGATACTGGAAATTAAATAAATCCTTCGTGTTTTCCAGAATGTATCGTCGGCAAAAAACAATCGATAAAACAGGTAAAACAAAGCTATCGCAATGTTTACTTTCAAAAAATAGATGAAGATGGGGTTCATTTTTTCTCAATAAGTTTGATGATTTCCTGTAATTCTTCGGCTGATATTTTTTGTTTTTCAACAAAAAAACTTACCATTTCTTTATACGAATTTTCGAAATAGTTTTGCACCACACCCGACATAAATTTCGATTTGTATTCGCTTTCTTCCATGACCGGACTATACTCGTAAGTATTGCCGTAACGTCTTGCCTTCACATAACCTTTACGTTCCAGATTTTTCACAACAGAAGCCACTGTGGTATAGGGTGGGCGCGGTTCTTCCATTTTTTCGATAAAATCTTTGATAAATCCTTTTCCTTGCTGAAAAATGATCAGCATCATTTCTTCTTCCTGATTGGTTAGTTTTTCCATATTGTTCTTTTTTATAAAGCGAAACCCGCTTTGTAATGCGCTAATTCTTGTTTAATTACGAAATCTTCGCAAATTTACGAATATTTCGTAATAATTGTTCTGTCAGGCAAATAATTTAATTATTTTTAAACTTTCAACCTTCAAAACATGTTATGATAAAAAATTGTATTTTTGTAGCAATTAAAGTTGAATCCCTTATGGAAAAACGTTTACTCAGTTTATTTTTGTTTATTTCAGTGCCTGTATTTTCAGTTACATCTGCAACAAGTTATTATTTTTACATACAGTTTGCCAACAAAAACAATTCACCCTACTCCCTTTCTAATCCTTCCGAATTTTTATCTGCGCGTGCCATCTCCCGTCGGGCAAGTTTTAATATACATTGCGATTCTACCGATTTGCCGGTGAATCCTTCTTATATTACGCAAATTTCAAATCTTGGAATCAATACCCATTCCCGCAGCAAGTGGTTGAACGGAATTACGGTTTTGGTTCCCGATTCGTCGATAATGAGCCAGGTACGGGCGTTGCCGTTTGTAAAATGGGCGCGCTATACGGGTAAGATCGATGAGGCTTCAACGGTAAAATCGAGAGCAAAGTTTGAAAGCGATGTTTTAAGTTACGGCAATGCGGCTACCCAAATTAATCAACTCAACGGGACATATCTGCATAATCTGGGTTATACCGGAAAAGATATACTTATCGGAGTGCTCGATGCGGGATTTCTGAATGTAAATGTAAATCCGGGTTTCGACAGTTTGCGTTTGCAAGGCAGGCTGTTAGGGACAAAGGATATGGCCGAACCGGGTTCGGATGTTTTTTCGCATGATGCCCACGGAGCCAATGTATTGTCTATCATGACAGGGAATCTTCCCTCGCAATATCTCGGAACAGCTCCTCATGCTTCATTCTGGTTGATTCGCACCGAATATGGGCCGACAGAATATTTAGTTGAACCCGACTTCTGGGTTTCGGGAATTGAGTATGCCGACAGTGTGGGGGTTGATGTGGTCAATTCTTCGCTGGGTTATACTGTATTCGACGACTCTTTAATGAATTTTACCTATAACGATTTGGATGGAACCGTTTCACGAGCCAGCCGGGCGGCTACATTGGCTGCCACGAAGGGAATTATTGTTTGTAATAGCGCTGGAAACGAAGGCAATAAAACGTGGAAATACATCGGTTCGCCGGCAGATGCTGATGGGATAGTCACCGTCGGATCGGTAACCTCGACCGGAGTTGCCAGTGTTTTTTCATCTTATGGGCCAAGTAGTGACGGACGTGTTAAGCCTGAAATATGCGGCATGGGAAGTTCAACGGTTTTAATTAATGCTTCGGGGGCATCAGCTACCGGAAACGGAACATCATATTCATCTCCGGTTATTGCCGGGATGATGGCTTGTTTTCTGCAATGTGCAAAAGCGCAGGTTACGACTTACAGTATACCTGAGATTTTGCAATCGGTTTTTAGAAGCGGAAATCTTTATGATTCGCCAACCGAACAATCAGGTTATGGTATTCCGGATTTTCAAAAAGCTTTAGCAAACCTGACTGTGTTGAATACCGTTAAAAATGCCGGATATGAAAATCTTAAAGTGGTTTATAATTCTGAAAATAAGATAATTAATCTTGTTTTAAATGAAATTCCCGCCGAACCCCGTTATGTGAGAATTTATTCGGCAACAGGGAATCTTTTGATATCGAAACCAATCGAAACCAATCAATTGTCATTGCCTGTCACAAGTTTATCTTCCGGAATATACTTTGTTCATGTTGTTGGAAATAAATTTTCCGGATCACAAAAAATTATTATTAAATAACACGAAACGATGAACTCAATAACTCTTTCCGAACTTTCCGAACGCATTCAGGAAACAATAAAATTAAATTTCGACACGCCGGTGTGGGTACGTGCCGAAATCAGCGAACTGCGTGAAAATCCTAACGGACATTGTTATCTGGAATTTATTGAAAAAGATACTGATACCGATTTTTTACTCGCTAAAACAAAAGCAACGATCTGGTCGTCGACTTACCGCATGTTGAAACCGTATTTCGAAAGTAGTACGGGACAAACGCTTCGTGCAGGATTGAATGTATTGGTGGCTGTAACTGTTGAATTTCATGGCGTTTATGGTTTCAGTCTGAACGTGCGTGACATTGACCCGACTTTTACCATTGGCGAAATGGCTGCCCGGCGCTTGAAAATCATCCGTCAACTGGAAGAAGATGGCATTGCTGACATGAATAAACAGTTGGATTTTCCACGTCGTCCGCAACGCATAGCCATTATTTCATCTCCTACTGCGGCCGGTTACGGTGATTTTATCGATCAACTTCGAAATGAAGTTTCGAACTTTGCGTTTTACACCAGACTTTTCCCGGCCGTTATGCAGGGTGAGCAAGCCGAAAGCTCCATTATTTCAGCATTGGAAAAGATTTTTGATCATAGCGAATTGTTTGATGTAGTGGTGATTATTCGTGGCGGTGGTGCGACCACCGATCTGGCTTGTTTCGATTCGTATGAGTTGGCTTTGAATTGTGCCCAATTTCCTTTGCCTATCATTGCCGGCATTGGTCATCAGCGCGATGTGTCCATTTTGGACATGGTGGCGCATACTTCGGTAAAAACGCCTACTGCTGCAGCCGAATTGTTGATTGAATATATGCAGCAAACCGAAAATGAAGTTCTTAATTTGATTGCTGATATTCAGCAGATAGTACAATATAAACTTGCCGACGAACATCGTTTTTTGTCCGATTTAAAATGGAAAATAAAACAGAGTTTGCAAAGTAAAGTTTCGAAAAAAAGTTTGCTCCACGAAAGGCATAAAAACAGATTAAAATCGGCTGTGCGTTTGCATCTCTCCAATGAGCAGAATAAAATTATCATGCTTGAAAAAAGTATTGAATCACACTCTCCTGCTTTTTTGCTGAAGCACGGTTACACCATCACCACCTTGAACGGGAAACGAATAACTTCGGTTGCGCAAGTAAAAGTCGGCGATAAAATTCGTACTTTTGTGCACGATGGCGATATTGCGAGTGAGGTTGTGTAATAGTTTATAATCAGTAGTTTATGCTAAATAGTAAAATATGTCGGAAATAAAACTTGAGAATATGGAGTTTCATGCCTATCACGGTTGCATGGGACATGAGCAAACGTTGGGAAACACATTTCTGGTGAGTGTAGATATGAAATTGCATACTGAACTTGCCGAGATAACCGATAAATTGGAGGATACTTTGAATTATCAGACTGTGTACAATGTAGTGAAAGAACAAATGGAGGTGCCATCAAAGCTGATTGAACATGTCGGACATCGAATACTGAATGCGGTATTCAACCAATTCCCGCAGATTCAGAGTGTGAAAGTGAAAATATCGAAACAGAACCCGCCTCTTGGAGGAAAAGTAAGTGCGGTTTCTATTCAACTTGAGAAAAAGAGATAGTTCCACTCATGGCGTTTTGAAATTAAAATGTTTAAAAATGTGTTTTTTTACACCGGAACACAATTGAAATTGATGCGAAATGACTATTTTTGCTACACGATTCATTGTGTATAACAAATTCAGAAATGAACGCCGATATATCAGCGTTCATTTTTTATTTATTAATAATCAAATAATTAAATCCAAATAATTTATTTATGCCGACCGAACAAATAAAGAAAGGACATCCCAAAGGACTGTATTTTGTATTCTCTACAGCTATGTCCGAACGAATCAGCTATTACGGTATGCGCGCTATTTTCACGCTTTACCTTACCAAAGCGTTGTTGATGGACAAAGAACTTGCATCAGCTATTTATGGAAATTATACAGGGCTGGTTTATCTTGCGCCGCTTATCGGAGGTTATATAGCCGACCGTTACTGGGGAATGCGTCGATCGATATTTTGGGGAGCCGTGTTGATGCTTCTTGGTCAGGTATTTATGTTTTTCAGCGCGTCGTATTATCAGAGTGGCGAACTTGCACATTGGTTGATGTATATTGGTTTGGCTTCATTGATATTCGGGAATGGTTTTTTCAAACCGAATATTACCACCATGGTGGGAAGCTTGTATGAGCCCGGCGACAAAAGACTCGATTCGGCTTATACAATTTTTTATATGGGTGTCAACGTAGGCGCTTTTATTGCCCCCCTGCTTACAGGTTTTTTGGGCGATACAGGTAATCCGGCCGATTTCAAATGGGGATTTCTGGCTGCTGCAATCGGTATGTTTTTGAGTTTAGTGTTGTTTATTGGCTGGAAAAATAAATTTTTAATAGGGCCAAATGGTGAACAACTTGGGATTGTTGCTGCCGGAAAAGTGGAAAACAATCAATCGGAAAAGGAAAAAGCACCGGCAAGAAGTACCAGACAAAATGTAAGCGAATTTTTGGCCTGGGCTGTTGGAGGCGTGGTTTTGTTCGGAGTCTTTCACTTTGCCCTTGAGTTTGATATTATCGGTGCCTTTATTTTTGCGCTGTGTATTGTTATTCCGGCTTTTGTAATTTCCGACCGTTCGCTCACCAAAATCGAGAAACAACGCATTGGAGTTATCTACATGATCGCCTTTTTCGTGATTTTCTTTTGGGCGGCTTTTGAGCAAGCCGGCGCTTCGCTTACTTATTTTGCCGACGAGCAGACCAATCGTGAAATTTTTGGCTGGACAATGCCTGCCAGTTATTTTCAATCTTTCAATCCTGTGTTTGTGGTTGCATTCGCGCCGCTGATGTCCTGGTTGTGGATGAAACTCGGGTCAAAAAACATGGAACCTGCTTCGCCCACAAAACAAGCCATGGGTTTGTTCTTGTTGTCAATCGGTTATCTGGTGATTGCGTTAGGCGTTCAGGGAGTTGAACCCGGCGTAAAAGTAAGCATTATGTGGTTAACCGGATTATATTTTATTCATTCCATGGGCGAATTGATGTTGTCGCCTATCGGTTTGTCGATGGTTAATAAACTGGCGCCTGTGCGGTTTGCTTCCTTGTTAATGGGAATCTGGTATTTGTCGATGGCGACAGCCAATAAGTTTGCCGGCATGTTGAGCGGTTTATACCCCGAAGCCGGAAACCCCAAATCGTTTATCGGGTTTGAAATAGCTACCATGTACGACTTCTTTATGCTCTTTGTAGTTATTTCGGGAGTGGCGGCAGTAATTTTATTTTTGTTGTCGAAATGGTTGCAGAAACTAATGCATGGAATAAAATAGAGTCGGCGTTGTGGTCGTGAATAAAAACAAATCCCTTGCAATGTGCTTTTGCAAGGGATTTGTTTTTATTTTTCGTCAAGAATTTTTTGTTTTGCTTTATTAAATTCGTCCTGGGTTATCAGGTTTTCATCCAACATTTGTTTCAGCTCTTTTAACCTTTGTACTTTCGAAAGGTCTGGTTGTGTTTGTTCGCTTTGAACCTGGGTATCCTGATTCGTTGCTGCAAGTGGAACCAGTTCGTAGTTATGAGTCGGTTTATATTCCATTGTCCATAAAAATGGGAACAAAAAGAAGAACCCGCCTACAATTGCTCCCGCGTTTACTTGTTCCGACCTTGTAAATGAAGTATAAAGCGGCTCGTATCCTTCTTTTACAAGGTCGACATTAATCACGCTTCCCAAAACTTTGGTGTCGGTGTACAGGTAAGGCGTTGTGCCCACCGATTCACCATTTATGTATATTTTTGCACCGGCGGGAGTGGAATTAATCATGGTAGAACTGGCGCAACCCGAGAATAATACAACTACAGCAAGTGCAACGGCAGCTGATTTAAGTAAAAAAGCTTTCTTCATTTTTCAAATGTTTTTAGATGAATGTTTATTCTATATAATTGGGAAATAATTAACAAAAATAACACTATAAAACCAAATAACCATCGAAAACTCATTAAAAAATATTTTAATCATTACTCAATCTTTACAAATATTTTTTCATCTTTCTGATAATTAAACACTTCACCTGTTTCGATAATGTAGTACCAGCCGAGGATATTTAACTCGCCGGCTTTGTACTTCTCCAAAATGTAAGGATACGAAAGTAAATGATTCATTTGTTCTACGATATTAAGTTGCTCGGTCATCCATTCACGAACCGCTGGGTCGGCAATACGCAATTTCGTCATCTTATCTTTCACATTTCTGGCCAATTCGAGCCATTTTCGGGTGTGCGGAATGTTATCGCCGGTTTTTTTGTCCATAAACAGGGCGTTACAACCTCCGCAATTCGAATGTCCACAAATCAATATAGTATTAACATTAAGTACTTTAACCGAGTATTCAATGGCTGAAGTGGTGGCCAGAAATTCTTCCGAATTTCGGTACTCGGGAACAAGATTGGCAATATTTCGGATTACAAACAGTTCGCCGGGCAGAGTCTTGGTTATCAGGTTAGGTACCACGCGGGAATCGGAACAACCTATAAACAAAGTGTGAGGTTCCTGATTGCGACCTATTTTTTCAAATAAATCTTTGTTCTCAAGAAAATCATTGGCATTAAATTCTTTAACCCCATCGAAAAGTGATTGCATAAAAATCTTGCGTTTGATATTTACTTTTCAAACGTGATTTTTATATAAAATGTTTTTCGTTAGCGCCACTATATTTGTTTAGCTTGAAGTTCGATCACCTCAAGATTTTGAATTTTCTCACCGTCGATTTCGAACCTTACAAGTGTTTGCACTTTGTGAAAGCCATATTTCCCGGCTGCACCCGGGTTAATATGCAGTAAATCGAGGTTTTTATCGTATTTTACTTTCAGGATGTGCGAATGGCCGCATACAAACAATTTGGGCGGTTGCTGAAAGATAGCCGGACGCACCAACGGGTCATATTTACCGGGATAACCGCCAATATGTGTAAGCCAGACTTTCACTTCCTCGCACATAAAACGGTTGTGCTGGGGAAAAAGCGAACGGATATCGTAACCATCGATATTTCCCCAAACGCCGCGAAGTGGTTTGAAATTTTGCAATTTATTGACAACCTCCAACGATCCCCAATCGCCGGCGTGCCACACTTCGTCGCACGACGCAAAATGTTCGAAAATCCGCTCATCGAGCATACCGTGCGTATCGGAAAGTAATCCAATTTTTTTCATAACCCGTTCACCTATTTTTGAGCAAAAATATGAATTAATTATGAACTTAACAATTACTATTCGGAAAATATTATCATAGTTTTAGTCAATCTTTTAATTATTCATAAAATTATTTATTTTGAAAGATTAAATGCTAAATTTGCATGTCATTTGAAAAAAGCAAAATAATATATTCACATGAATACAAAACTTCAAGAACTTACCGATAAAATCTACGTAGAAGGAGTAGAAAAAGGGAATGCCGAAGCAAAAGCAATCGTGGAAAAAGCTGAAACGCAGGCATCGGACATAATTGCAAAAGCACAAGCCGAAGCCGCACAAATTGTTGCAAACGCTGAACGAAAATCGGTTGAACTGTCCAAAAACACACAATCGGAATTACGCCTTTTTGCACAACAGTCGGTCAATGCGCTGAAAACTGAAATAGCCGATCTCATTTGCGGCAAAATCGTTTCCGATTCGGTAAAAGTTGCCACTGCTGATAAAGATTTTATGCAAAAAACCATTTTGGGTTTGGTGCAGGAATGGGGAAAAAATCAAAACATCACCATCGAGGCCAAAGAGGCAAAATCACTCACCGATTATTTTGCAGCCAACGCAAAGGATTTGTTGAACAAGGGTGTGAAGATCGCCGAAGCCAATGGCGTAAAAGCCGATTTTGCAATTATTCCCGAAAAAGCAGGTTATAAAATTACTTTTGGCGATGAAGAATTTATTGCTTATTTCAAAGAATTCCTGCGTCCGAAATTAGTGGAAATGCTGTTTTAATCAGAAAGTAAGGAGCAAGAAAAATTTCAAACCTTTCAAACTTCAAAACTACAAACGTTTCAATAATGAATTATTATTGCCTGGTTGCGGGACTTCCCGACATACAAGCCGAAGATATGAAGAGTGCAATTTCAATGCTCGAACTGAAAAACGAGTTGTTGGAACAGCTTTCACCATCCGACGCGCGGTTGCTTAAATTACTTTTTAGTCGATACGATAATGAAAACCTGCTCGCTTTTCTTGCCAACAAAGATGCAGTTTTGAATCCTGTCGGAAATTTTACATCCGATGATTGGACGCAACTTGTGGCATTGATGAATGAATCGGAAAATCCCAAAGATATTCGGCTATTTCCTTATATTCAAAAATTTCATTCAACATATTCCGACGAAAAACTCGCAGCCGAAGGAGTTTCCCGCGAAGATTACCTGGCTACCCTTTATTTTGAAGAAGCCATGAAGAGCGAAAATGTTTTTTTGCACAATTGGTTTGAATATAATTTGAATATCAACAATATAATGACAGCTATTGCTTGTCGCAAACATGGTTTCGATTTGCGTTCGTTGGTCATAGGAAACAATGAAGTGGCAGTTACCATTCGCCAGAGCAATGCACGTGATTTCGGGCTGACCGGTATGTTTGAACACCTGGATCTGGTGTTGCGTATTGCCGAGGAAAATGATTTGCTGGAACGCGAAAAGAAAATTGATGCGCTGAAATGGGCATGGCTCGAAGAGAATACGTTCTTCCATTATTTCTCAGTTGAAAAAATATTGGCTTTTGTGCTGAAAATGGAGATGATTGATCGGTGGAAGATGCTTTCAGTTGAAAAAGGAGCAAAGATTTTCAGGGATTTACTTGGAAATCTGAAAGAAGGAGTGAAGTTCGGGGAATAGTTCGGAATGGGTGATTTCTGAATTGCCCGATTGTTGATTCGTTCATTGGATTTGAGCTCGCAAGAAAATAAAAGACAGTTTCAAGAATAAAAATATAAACATTCATATAGCCTTATGTTTCGGAATATTGTGTTTATAGGCACATTATTTACATTGACACATTGGCACATAAAAAAATTATGTCAACAAAAGGAAAAGTTAAAGGGATAATTTCCAATCTGGTTACGGTGGAAGTGGATGGTCCGGTAGCTCAAAACGAGATTGCATACATCGAATTAGGGTCGCAAAAACTGATGGCGGAAGTGCTGAAAGTGATTGGAGATAAAGTATTCGTGCAGGTTTTTGAAAGCACCCGCGGCCTGAAAGTCGGGAATAACGTGGAATTCGTGGGACACATGCTCGAAGTAACGCTCGGGCCTGGTTTGCTTTCGCGTAACTACGACGGACTTCAGAATGACCTCGATAAACTGACGGGCGTATTTCTGCAACGCGGAGAATACAATTATCCGCTTGACACCGAAAAACGCTGGGATTTCAAGCCCATTGCCAAAGCGGGCGATAAAGTGGAAGCCGGTTTTTGGCTGGGCGAAGTGGACGAAAATCACCAACCGCACAAAATCATGGTTCCTTTTAAATTGGAAGGAACTTTCACCGTAAAATCCATTGTCCCCGAAGGTGAACATAAAATATTAGATGTCATTGCCGTGTTGCTCGATACCGAAGGTGAAGAAATTGAGGTAAGCATGGTTCAGAAGTGGCCTGTAAAAAAAGCCATTACGGTTCACACTGAAAAACCACGTCCGTTCAAATTGCTTGAAACAGGCGTTCGCACCATCGATACTGCCAATCCGATTGTTGAAGGCGGAACAGGATTTATCCCGGGACCCTTCGGGACAGGAAAAACCGTTTTGCAACACGCTATTTCGAAACAAGCCGAAGCCGATATCGTAATCATTGCCGCTTGTGGCGAACGTGCGAATGAAGTAGTGGAAATTTTCGTTGAATTTCCCGAACTCGAAGATCCGCATACCGGCCGCAAGTTGATGGAACGTACCATTATCATTGCCAATACATCGAACATGCCGGTGGCGTCGCGTGAAGCGTCGGTTTATACGGCTATGACCATTTCGGAATATTATCGTGCCATGGGACTGCGTGTGTTGATGATGGCCGATTCCACTTCACGTTGGGCGCAGGCTTTGCGCGAAATGAGTAACCGTATGGAAGAACTTCCGGGTCAGGATGCTTTCCCTATGGATTTGTCGGCAATTATTGCCACTTTTTACAGTCGCGCCGGCTATGTTTATCTGAAAAACGGACAAACCGGTTCCATTACCTTTATCGGAACTGTTTCGCCTGCCGGAGGTAACCTGAAGGAACCGGTAACTGAAGGTACTAAAAAAGCTGCCCGTTGTTTTTACGCTCTGGAACAGGCCCGTGCCGACCGCAAGCGTTATCCGGCAGTTAACCCGATTGACAGTTATTCAAAATATATCGAATATCCCGAATTTGAGGAATATATTTCAAAACGCATTTCGCCGGACTGGACAAGCAAAGTGAATGATATGAAAACCATTTTGCAGCGAGGTAAAGAAGTGCAGGAACAAATCAATATTTTGGGTGACGACGGTGTGCCGGTTGATTATCACATTACCTTCTGGAAATCGGAAGTCATTGACTTTGTGATTTTGCAACAGGATGCTTTTGATAAAGTTGACTCGGTTACGCCTATCGAACGTCAGGAATACATGCTGAATCTGGTGATGGATATATGCCGTACCGACTTTGAATTCAACAATTTTGTTGATGTTATGGATTATTTCAAACGTATCATCAATGTTTGCAAACAAATGAATTATTCGGCATTCCATTCCGAAGATTTTGAAAAATATATAGGTGAATTGACTGTAATTCTCGAAGAAAGAAGAATTTAATATATTGTTTGTCGGCTCGGGTGTTACGCATTTATCTGCTCGGGTGTTACGTTTTCAGCGGAACTCACGTTTGAATTATGCGAAGCGTGCGTCTGGCGCGAAGTTCGGGTCTGGCGCGAAGCGACTGACACGATATTTAAAATATAAAGCGAGTTAAATACAAAGCAGCTTATACAATAAATGTAGAACAGCAAACGCTAAAAACCTGAAAAATGTATTTTACTGAAGGAAATATTTATTATCTATTTAATCAGGGGAATAACCTTGAAAAAATATTTTTCAACGATGAAAATAAAAAATATTTTCTCACCAAAATTAGGAAACATATTTTGCCTTATGCAGATATATTGGCATGGTGCTTAATGCCAAACCATTTTCATTTGATGCTGTATGTAAATTGCATTTCACTCGCAGGGTCTGACGCTTTAGCGGCTGACACGGTAAAGAACACTTTTAACGTAATAATGCCCACAAATCGAAGTGTGAGTTCCGTTAAAAGCGTAACACCCACTCCTGCAAATGTTGTAAAAGTGCATTGTTCAAAGGAACATACATTAAGTTATTCTATTGGAATTATGCTTAGTTCATATTCGCAGGCGGTGAATAAGCAACAAAACCGTACCGGCTCTTTGTTTAGGAATAATACCAAAGCGGAATGTATAACTGCTTGCAATGAAATAACGCCTTCCTTTTTTAACACAACAAATGGCGTGTTGATTAACAGGCATTTTACTGAAGATGAATATCCGAAAGTATGTTTTGACTACATTCACAATAATCCGGTGAAAGCAGGATTTGTTAAATCGCCGGAAGAATGGGAATTTTCATCTTTTCGCGATGTGTACGGATTGCGAAATGGTAATTTAATAAACAGAAACCGAATAGAAGAATTTCATCTGAAATAATAATGGCGGGTGGCGGGTGGCGGGCGTTACGCTAAAAGCGGAACTCACACTTAAACTGAAAATTCATCGTGTCAGTCGCTTCGCGTCAGACCCGAAATCGAAAAAGAATTGAAGATAAACATGGCGGGCGTTACGCTAAAAGCGGAAATCACGCTTAAATTGAGAATTTATCGAGCCAGCCGCTGCAGCGTCAGACCCGAGATAAAAAAACGAATAAAACATTATATAAATGGCAACAAAAGCATTTCAAAAAATTTATACCAAAATAATCCAGATTAACAAAGCCACATGTTCGCTGAATGCAACAGGAGTTGGTAATGATGAGTTGGCAACCGTAAACGGAAAACTGGCTCAGGTGGTGAAAATCATGGGCGATGAGGTTACTTTGCAAGTTTTCGAAGGAACGGAAGGAATCCCCACCAATGCCGAAGTGATATTTTTGGGTAAAGCTCCTTCGCTGAAAGTGAGCGACCAGTTGGCCGGGCGTTTTTTCAATTCTTTCGGCGACCCGATTGACGGCGGACCCGAAGTGGAAGGTGAAGAACGCGAAATCGGCGGACCATCGGTAAATCCGGTACGCCGGGAACAACCTTCGGAGCTGATTGCAACCGGTATCGCTGGCATCGACCTGAATAACACGCTGGTTTCCGGACAGAAAATTCCATTTTTTGCCGACCCCGATCAGCCTTATAATCAGGTAATGGCAAACGTGGCTTTGCGCGCTAAAACCGACAAAATTATTTTGGGTGGTATGGGTTTGACCAACGACGATTACCTTTATTTTAAAAACGTATTCAACAATGCCGGTGTGCTCGATCGTATCGTGAGTTTCGTGAATACGACCGAAAATCCGCCTGTAGAGCGTTTGTTGATCCCTGAAATGGCTCTGACTGCTGCCGAA
Organism: Bacteroidales bacterium; assembly: GCA_021371875.1. Taxonomy (GTDB): domain Bacteria; phylum Bacteroidota; class Bacteroidia; order Bacteroidales; family Paludibacteraceae; genus Paludibacter. Next base: position 19,047 of record JAJFVH010000050.1, on the reverse strand, counting down.
TATTTTGCCGTTGACAAAAACGAAAAAGTACTGGTTCTGCTGACCGACATGACTTCGTATGCCGACGCTTTGGCTATCGTTTCGAACCGCATGGATCAGATTCCGTCGAAAGATTCGATGCCGGGATCACTTTATTCCGATTTGGCAAAAATCTACGAAAAAGCAGTGCAATTTCCTGCCGGCGGTTCAATTACGATTATCGCCGTAACTACGCTTTCGGGCGGCGATATTACCCATGCTATTCCTGATAATACCGGATATATTACTGAGGGTCAGTTATTTCTGCGCCGCGACTCGGACGTGGGTAAGGTGATTGTCGATCCGTTCCGTTCGCTTTCGCGTCTGAAGCAGCTGGTAATCGGTATCAAAACACGCGAAGATCATCCGCAGGTGATGAATGCCGCCGTTCGGCTGTTCGCCGATGCTGCCAATGCTAAAACAAAGCTCGAAAACGGTTTCGATTTAACGGATTACGATGAACGTACATTGGCTTTTGCAAAAGATTATTCAACAAAATTGTTAGCCATCGATGTAAATATTGATACAACTAAGATGTTGGATGTAACCTGGGGATTGTTGCACGAACATTTTAAACCTGCAGAAGTAAATATCAAACAGGAATTGGTGGATAAATATTGGAAATAATGACAGCTCGTACATTTTACGGTCAAATTTTTTGCCCGTAAAATAAAAATCGGAAATATATGTCTGATATTATAAAACTTAGCACTATTGAAAATAAAATCATTGAAATCAGAAATCAACAGGTGATTATCGATTTTGATGTGGCTGAGCTTTATGGTGTTCAGACAAAAGAAATTAATCAGGCAGTAAGAAATAATCCTGAGAAATTTCCGAACGGTTATGTCCTGGAATTAAATTCGGACGAGAAAAATGAGGTGGTCAAAATTTTTGACCACCTCCAAAAACTAAAATATTCAGCTGTTTTACCAAAAACTTTTACCGAAAAAGGTTTGTACATGCTGGCTACCATTCTGAGAAGTGAAAAAGCGACAGAAACTACCATCGGTATTATTGAAACGTTCACTAAACTCAGAGCTTTTTCGCGTACTGTATCCGAACTGGTTGAAACCAAAGAAGAAAAAGTTCAGAAATCATTGATGAAACAAAGTGCCGAAATAATGACAGAACTTTTAGGAAACGATAAAGACGTGGCTGAAACAGAAACCAGTATTGAACTTAATTTTGCAGTTTTGAAAATTAAGCACACAATAAAAAGAAAAAACAGCGATAATGAGGTTCACGACGAAGAACCAATTTATATAAAAATCAAGAAATAACTTAAAAGTCTCACTTGGGGGATTTAGGGGGTTAACTATATGGCAATACAATTTCAATATAATAAAACATCGTTGCAGGCATTGGAAAAAAATCTGAAAATGCGTGTACGTGCTTTGCCTACCATTAAGAACAAGGAAAGTGCGTTGCGTATGGAAGTAAAACGGGCTAAAGACGACATTCTGAAGATAGAACAGGAGATGGAGCAACGCATTGCAGCTTATGATAAAATGCTGGCCTTGTGGGGAGAATTCGACACTTCCCTACTACACGTGGAAGATGTAAAAATGAGCATCCGGAAAATTGCAGGGGTTCGCATTCCGGTGTTGGACGAAGTGGTTTATAAAACAAAACCTTTCAGCTTGTTTAATTCGCCTAAATGGTTTGCCGATGGGCTGACACAACTGAAAGACCTGGCACAGGTAGGAATTGAACAGGAGTTTTATGCACAGAAACTGAATTTGTTGGAATTTGCACGAAAAAAAACCACACAAAAAGTGAATCTGTTCGAGAAAGTACAAATTCCGGGTTACGAAGATGCCGTGCGTAAAATAAAACGATTCATGGAAGATGAAGAAAATCTTTCGAAGTCGTCGCAAAAAATTGTAAAGTCGCGTCAACAACAATTGAAGGAGGCTGGGCTATGATAGTGAAAATGAAACGATATTCCTTTTTGGTGTATTACAAACAGTACATGGAGTTTCTCGAAAAAATTCGGGAAATCGGTGTGCTGCATGTGATTGAGAAACCAGAAGGAATAAGCGAAAACGATGCTTTACGCGAAAAAATGCAGTTGGCAGCACGTGTGAAAAATGCACTGAAACAACTTGAAAAACGCATACCTAAGAATGCAACTCTTTTGCCGGAAGATCCGTCGAAAGATGGCATCGAACTGCTTTCGAAAGTTGAAAACGCGTTGGCTGAAAAAGACACGTTGGAACAAAAACTCCAACTGACCGAGAAAGACCGAGAACGCATGGAAGTGTGGGGAATATTCAGTCATGAAAGGTTGGAACAATTGAAGAAAGCCGGTTTTGTACTGAACTTCTTCAGTTGTAACTTGCGAAAATTTAATCAGGAATGGGAAGTGCTGTATAATGCTTTTGAAATTGATACGGTTGGAACCACCCGATATTTTGTGACAGTTACATTGCCCGGCCAACTCATCGAAATTGACGCAGACCCGATAAAGCTTTCGGCAAAAACAGCAGAACAGCTCGATGTTGAAATTTCGGGAATCAGGACAAGAATCGATACTCAGAAATCTTTATTGGAACAGCTGGCTGTAGTGGAATATAATTCTCTGAAATCGGCTCAGGCAAAAATCATTGAGCATATTGATTTCACAAAAGTTGTACTCAATACCCAATCCGAAGCCGATGACCGTGTGATGTTGCTCGAAGGTTGGTGCCCCGAAGAATCGGAAGAACCGTTGAATGCATATCTCGAAGAATCGGGAGTGTACTACGAAACCACCGAACCAACCGAAGAAGATAAAGTGCCGGTTAAACTTAAAAACAACCGATTTGCCCGACTTTATGAAATGATTGGCGATTTGTACGATATTCCGAATTATCACGAAATTGATTTAACGCCGTTCTTTGCGCCGTTTTACATGTTGTTTTTTGGTTTATGTCTTGGAGATGCCGGTTATGGTTTGTTATTAGTGCTGATTGCCATTTTTGCGCGTAAAAAAGTAAAACCTGGTTTAAAGCCTGTTTTTTCTTTGGTGATATGGTTGGGAAGTTCTACCGTTATTATGGGAATTGTCAGTGGTACATTCTTCGGATACAACTTATTGGAATCTGAAATTCCATGGCTCGAATCGATTAAAGTAATAATGCTTGATTCCAATCAATTGTTCTATACTGCCTTGATTCTTGGGGTAGTACAAATCATGTTTGGGATGATAATAAAAGCAGTTGGACTTGTCAGACGGTATGGATGGGCGGCTTCACTTTCCACTTGGGGATGGATAATAACTTTGTTGGGTTGTGGCGGTACTTATGGTTTATCAAATTACGCCGGATTAGATCCTGCGATTGCCAAATGGGCTTATATGATTTTTGGCGGTATTGGCGCTTTGTTGATATTTATTTTGAATAATATTAAAAGAAATCCGTTGATAAACGTGGGAGCGGGCTTGTGGGATACTTATAACATGGCAACTGGATTATTGGGCGATGTTTTATCGTACATCCGGTTATTTGCACTTGGAATTTCGGGTGCGGTAATGGGTTTTGTTTATAATGATTTGGCCATTAAATTAAGTGGCGACATTCCCATAATAAGCCCGATAATAATGATAATCATCATGTTGTTAGGACATGGAATGAATATATTTATGTCGGGATTAGGCGCTTTTGTACATCCCATGCGTCTGACATTCATAGAATTTTATAAAAATGCCGGTTTTGAAGGCGGTGGAAAGAAATACAAACCTTTTGCTCCTTATAAAGAAGAAAAAAAGCTATTTTAAGATAAAAGATGAATAATAATAATAATAATAATAATAATAACAACAACAACAACAACAAATAAACAAAACAACTTTAAAAACAAAAGAAAATTATGGAACCTATTATTTTAGCTTATATTGGGATTGGTTTAATGGTCGGGTTATCAGGGGTTGGTAGTTCCATTGGCGTTACTATAACCGGAAATGCAGCTATCGGGGCATTGAAAAAAAATCCCGATGCCTTCGGTAATTATATGGTTTTAAGTGCACTTCCGGGAACGCAAGGCCTTTATGGATTCCTCGGCTATTTCTTACTGCAAAGCCATTTAACTCCTGATATGACTTGGGGTACAGCGGCGGCAGTTTTCGGTGCAGGACTTACAATGGCGCTTACAGGACTTATCTCGGCTATTCGCCAGGGCCAGGTTTGCGCAAATGGTATTGCCGGAATTGGATCAGGATATGATGTGTTTGGTAAAACGCTGATTTTGGCAGTTTTCCCTGAATTGTACGCTATTGTATCGTTGGCTGCCGTATTTATGATTGGTAACGCCATTTGATTTTAACAATATTTCAGTTTCGAAGCTCAAACGTAGATTCGTTTGGGCTTCTTGTATTTTGATTATATCTTGAAAAAAGTTACTTTTGTATCTATTTCGAATAAAAATGAGATTGATGAAACCATGAAAGGCAGCAAACTTAATTCGTATTTTCAAAAATTACGTTTTCAATACAGGGTATCGGTGTTGAACGAGAATACGCTCGAAGAATCGTGGCATGTACGTCTTTCAAAATTGAGTGTGTTTGTTTATGCTTCCGGCATGGTGCTGGTAACTTTTATTTTGCTTACCATACTGATTTTTACAACCCCGATACGTTATTATTTGCCGGGGTATGGCGATTCGGGTAATCGCGGACAAATTATTTCCGAATCGATGTATGTCGATTCATTGCTCCAGAAAGTAGAATTACAGGATGGATACCTCGAGATAATGAAAGGAATAATCTCGGGAAATCTGAAAGCCGATTCCATAATCTCCATCGATTCAGCACAACTGAAAGAAACAGCAATAGCTTATCTCGAAAAATCAAGAAAAGAAAAAGAGTTTGTAGAGAAATTTGAACGTGAAGAAAAATACAACCTGACAACCATAGAGGTAAAACCTAATGAAAATATGTATGTGTTTTTCCGTCCAACAAAAGGTGTTATTTCATCATCTTTTAATTTATCGGAAAAACAGTATGGAATCAACATAATCACATCTCCTGACGAAACGGTGGTTAGTGTACTAAGCGGAACGGTTGTTTACTCAGCATTTACTTTCGATTACGGATGGGTGATTCAGGTTCAGCACGAAAATAATTATATTTCGATATATAAAAACAACACAAGATTGCTTAAAAAAGTAGGTGATAATGTGAAAGCGGGAGAAGGAATTGCTATCACCGGAGAAAGTGGAGAAAACAAGACCGACAATCATTTCTATTTCGAACTCTGGCAACAGGGAAAACCGGTAAATCCAGAGGATGTGATTATTTTTTAGGAGGTTTTGCGTTCCACGTTCTGAGTTTGAAAGTTAATTAAGTTATTCAGTCAACTTAATCAACCAATTAATTAAATACCAATCGTCAATAAAAAAGTGTCCGATAATAAAAAACAAATAGCTATTCTTGGTTCTACGGGATCCATTGGAACACAAGCATTGGAAGTGATTTCAGAAAACGATTCGCTATTCGAAGTTTATGCCCTGACTGCCAATAATCAGGTGGATTTACTGATTGAACAAGCACGCAAATTTCAGCCTGAAATGGTTACAATTGCCAATGAAGCGTATTACCTGAAACTCAAAGAAGCTTTAGCCGATTTGCCGATTAAGGTTTTCGCAGGAAATGATTCGATTGCACAAGTGGCAGAAATGCAGCCGGTTGACATTGTGCTGACGGCTATGGTCGGATATTCGGGATTGAAGCCGACAATTAACGCCATTAAAGCAGGTAAAAAAATTGCGTTAGCCAATAAAGAAACATTGGTAGTTGCCGGCGAGTTGATTTGTAATCTGGTTGAAAAACATAATTCGGCTATTTTCCCTGTCGATTCGGAGCATTCGGCTATTTTCCAGTGTCTGGCCGGCGAAGGAAATAATCCTATCGAAAAAATCATCCTGACTGCGTCGGGGGGGCCATTTCGTACAAAATCATTAGCCGAACTCGAACATGTAACCAGTGCACAGGCATTAAAACATCCCAATTGGGATATGGGTGCTAAAATCACCATCGATTCGGCGAGTATGATGAACAAAGGTTTTGAAATTATCGAAGCCAAATGGCTTTTCGGCGTTTCGCCCGAGCAGATTGATGTGGTGGTACACCCGCAATCCATCATTCATTCAATGGTTCAATTTGCCGACGGCTCTATCAAAGCGCAACTCGGATTGCCTGATATGAAACTGCCCATTCAGTATGCCTTTACTTATCCTGACAGGGTAAAAACCAATTTTCCGCGTCTCGATTTCAATATTTGTTCCCAGTTCACTTTTGAACAGCCTGACATGGAGCGTTTCCGGAATCTGGCTTTCGCCTATTATGCCATGGAACGTGGCGGCAACATGCCCTGCATTCTGAATGCGGCCAATGAAATTGTGGTGGCTGAATTTCTGAAAGATAAAATCGGATTTATGCAAATGAGCGACATCATCGAAAACATAATGGCGAAAGCTGAATTTGTTGCCAAGCCTGCCTATGAGGATTATGTAATGACAGATGCAATGGTTCGGATAATGACGAAAGAACTGATACTTCACTAATTTCAACAATAAGCCCGAAATATTTGGTAAAGTCAACCCATTGCATCGATGCACGTGACAATTTTGCAGGTTCTGCTTTCAAAGAGTTTAGAAAAAATAAAAATGGCGACTTTATTGCCACTGAAACTTTACGAAAGTTAATTCGGGAAACAAAAGCATGATATTTGATGTTATCGTACAACTCAGATAAAAAAACAAAACGACACATATAATTTATTTAACAAAACGATTTGTCTTTAAGTTACCTCGCCGGAATCGAGAGGATTTAAGACTAATTTCACAACATGGAAACATTTCTAATCAGAGCTTTACAATTAATTCTAAGTCTATCGATTTTAGTGGTTTTACACGAATTCGGACATTTCGCTTTTGCACGTTTATTCAAAGTGCGTGTGGAAAAATTTTATATGTTTTTCAATCCGAATTTTTCGTTGATTCGTGCCAAGAAAATCAATGGAAAATGGGTGTTTAAATACTTTTCAAAAAACGTTCCGGCAAATGAACGTCCCAAGATGGATGCCGAAGGCGATCCTGTTCGTGATGCCAAAGGTCGTCAGGTAATGGAAGCGATTCCACCCGCTGAGTTTGCCGATGATGATTGGCGTAAATATCCCGAAACCACTGAATGGGGAATAGGTTGGTTGCCTTTGGGCGGTTATTGTAAAATTTCCGGTATGGTGGACGAGTCTATGGATTCGACACAAATGGCTCAGGAACCGCAACCCTGGGAATACCGCGCACGTCCTGTGTGGCAACGCTTGCCGATTATCATTGGGGGTGTTTTGGTGAACTTTATTTTAGCAATGGTTATCTATTCCGCTGTGCTGTTTACCTGGGGCAAGGAATATTTACCATTAGCCAATGCAAAATATGGGCTTCAATTTTCTCAAACCTTGTTGGAAAACGGGTTTAGAAACGGAGATAATATTATTTCTGTCGATGGACAAGCTGTTGAACAAAGGGCTGATATTATTGAGGATTTATTGATTGATGGAAAGCAAAATGTAACGCTTTTGCGCAATGGGCAAGAGGTTGATATTCAACTTCCGGTCGATTTTGCTCAAAAAGTGCTCGCTTCCGAAGAAACCGATTTGGTGTCTGTCCGTTTTCCTTTTGTGATAGGTGAAGTAAGTGCGGGAAGTCCTGCCGAAGAAGCCCAATTGCAAAAAGGTGATAGCATTGTCGGGATTAACGGAAAACAGTTATTTATTTTCCAGGATATTGCAGCCGAGTTGAATGCTTCGAAGAATTCGGAAGTTGAAGTTTTATTTATACGTGACGGACAATTGATGCAATCACAGTTACAGGTGAACGGAAACGGCAAACTCGGCGTAGGTATCCGTCAGGCGTTTGAATATTTTCCTACCAAACGTGTCGAGTATGGATTTTTCGAAGCAATTCCGGCTGGAATAAGCCTGGGTTGGGAAACCTTGGCGAGTTATATAAAACAATTTAAATTCATCTTTTCGAAAGAAGGAGCTAAACAACTTGGCGGTTTCGGTAGCATAGGCAAATTGTTCCCTCCGATGTGGGACTGGCAAACTTTCTGGACAATGACCGCATTTCTTTCGGTTATCCTGGCATTTATGAACTTCCTGCCAATTCCGGCGCTGGATGGAGGTTATGTCCTGTTTCTGCTTTACGAAATGTTTTCCGGACGCAAACCAAACGATAAGTTTCTTGAATATGCTCAAACAGCTGGCATGATGTTGCTTTTTGCACTACTCATTTTTGCCAACGGAAACGATATTTTCAGAGCAATATTTAAATAACGCTTGTCTCGCCTTTGGCGAGACAAACCTCAAACCCTTTAACCCTTTAAATATAACGATGCAACCAACAGTACTTTGCTATCCCAAATGCGGAACCTGTCAAAAAGCCGAAAAATGGTTGAAAGCAAGTGGAATAGCATATATTTATCGACCTATAAAAGAAGAAAATCCATCGAAGGCCGAATTGTCTGAATGGATAAAAAAGAGCGGTTTGCCTGTCGGTAAGTTTTTCAACACAAGCGGTTTGCTTTATAAAGAGCAAAACATGAAAGACAAAGTAAAAACTTTGACGGAGAATGAATTGATCGATATTTTAGCTTCAAACGGATTAATGGTGAAGCGTCCCGTCTTGCTTGCAGGCGAAAAAGTGTTGGTCGGATTCAAAGAAGAAGAGTGGAAACAGCTGTTCGGCAAATAATTTTCACATCATCCCATCATTTACTTGTACAGTTTCTGCACATTTCATATTGTTTCCGGTTTTCGAGAATTGATTCTCTGAAATCGGAAGCTTTTTTATTGTGCCATACTGTTGAAAAATTTTTCGTGCCGATATTCCCGAACGCATAATCTGTATTTTTATCAAAGCAACATGGAATCAAATCGGCTTTCGAATTGATAACTGCGCCACTCCATAACCGCCAGCAGTGATTTTTCAATTGGCTTTTTATGTGATATTTTCCATCATTGCCTATTTTATATCGTGCATATTTATCAATCGAAGTTAATAATTCATGCCCATTCTCAAAATCGTATAACTGAGCCGTTTTGAAAACCAAACGATCGGCATGGAGTGACCTGGCGAGCATCTTCATGTCTCGTATTTGATGTTCGTTTGTTTTGAATACAATGAACTGAATTTCGACAAAAGGAGTGATGGATTTTAATTTTTTTTTCCATTCCATTATGTTTTCCACCCCCTGAACGGCTTTGTCGAGCTTTCCGCCTATTCTGTATTTTTCATAAACTTCCTGCGTACTGCCATCGATTGAGATAATGAGTTTGTCGAGACCTGACAAAACAATTTCGCGCGCTTTATCTGAATTCAGCAATTGCGCATTTGTCGAGGTCGACGTGAAGATATTAGCTTTATGTGCATAATTAATAAGTTTGGCGAGATTTTTGTTAAGTAATGGTTCTCCCTGGAAGTAAAAAATAATATGCAGGAGCGTCTCCTTCAGTTCGTCTACGACTTTTTGGTAAATTTTTTCATCGATATACATTTTATCGATTAGTTTGCGTTGGCTTACAGAACATTCAGGACACTTCAATTGACAAAAATTGTCGGGTTCGACAGAGATAAAATAAGGACGCGTCTTATGATGAAAGATATATCTTTTGTCTGACCTTAAATACGAAAAGTAAAGCCTCGACAGATTGATTATTTTTCCGAAACTAAGGTATTTGGCGGCATTAAATGTATGTTTGATGATTTTGAAATATAAGCGCATCATTGTACTAAAATATTGATAGTCGATTTAAGTATCAGGTATGTTGCAAAGCTTTTTAACGTCTTGTTTATTCGTTTTTTTGGAAAAATGTAAAAAAACTCTTGCAAAGTAAGTCAAATTTGACCGAAAGATTGTATATTTGTAGCCAATAATTCAGAAATTATTTGAATAAAAACCAATTTATAACAAAAACACAATTTTATGAGAAAGCAATTAATTTTTGCGGTTTCGATGGTGCTTGCCTTGGTGTTAAGTTCTTGTAACAAAGACCTTACAGCCTTAGATCCAAGCTTGTTCACATGTACGCCAAATCCGCTTGAAGTAAAAGGCGGAAAAGTTGATGCAACTATTACAGGAACTTTCCCCGTTAAGTATTTTGCAAAAAATGCTACTGTAACAGTTACACCGGTACTTACTTTTGATGGTAAAGAAGTTAAGGCTGCTGCTTCAACTTTCCAGGGAGAAAAAGTAGTAGGTAACAATCAAACTATTAGCTATAAAGCAGGTGGTTCTTACACTATTAAAACTTCTTTTGATTATGTGCCTGAAATGGTTAAATCCGAACTTTGGTTAGATTTTAGTGTAGCTACCAGCAAAAAAACTTATGCGTTGCAAAGAGTAAAAGTTGCTGATGGCGTTATCGCTACTTCGCAATTAGCTTCTAAAAACTTTGGAGCCGAAAACGGACCGGTAATTTTAGCCGACAAATTCCAACGTGTTATTCAGGAAATGCAGGAAGCTGACATTAAATTCCTGATTCAACAATCTCAACTTCGTAAAACCGAAACAAAATCGGAAGACATTGTTGCTTTAACAAAGAAAATAAAAGAAGCTAAAGATGCTCAAAACAAAGAAGTTGCCGGTTTAGAAATTGCCGGTTATGCATCTCCCGATGGTTCAATCGAATTGAATACAAACTTAGCCGAAAAACGTCAGAAAGTTACTTCAGACTTTATCAATAAAGAGCTGAAAAAAATTAAGACATCGGTTAGCGTTGATTCTAAATTTACTGCTGAAGACTGGGATGGCTTCCAAAAATTGATGGAAAGCTCAAACATTCAGGATAAACAGGTTATCTTGCGTGTGTTGACAATGTACACCGATCCTGAACAACGCGAACGTGAAATCAAAAACCTTTCGGTTGCATTCAAAAGTATTGCCGATGAAATCCTTCCTCAACTCCGTCGTTCACGTTTGAAACTGACAGTTGACGTAACTGGTAAATCGGATGCCGAAATTGCTCAATTAGCCAATGAAGATGCTTCGAAACTTAGCGTGGAAGAATTGCTTTATGCAGCAACCCTTACCGAAAATCTTTCAGACAAAGCTGCCATTTATCAGAAAGCTACCGAATTGTATGCCAGCGATGCTCGTGGATTCAACAATTTGGGTGCAGTTCAGTACCAACAGGGAAATATCGATGCAGCTGCGGCTAACTTTGCACAAGCGTTAAATATCGAACCTAAATGTCCGAATGCAAATTACAATGCAGGGTTATGTGCTTTGGCCAAAGGCGATTTGGCAAACGCTGAAGTGTATTTTGGAAAATCTGCAGGAACAAGCGGAAACTTGAACAATGCATTGGGAACTGTTTATACCCTCAAAGGCGATTATGCAAAAGCTAAAACAACTTTTGGCTCAACAGCTACAAACAATGCCGCTTTGATGCAGATTCTCGATGGCAACTACAATGGTGCACGCGCAACATTAGATGCCGTTGCTCAACCGGATGCTTTAACTTCGTATCTTGGAGCTGTTATAGGTGCACGTACTAACAATCGTGATGCCGTTTATGGAAATCTTCGTAAAGCAGTAAACCTCGACAGCGCATACAAAGCTAAAGCTGTAAACGATCTTGAATTCTCAAAATTCTTTACTGACGATACATTTATGTCGATAGTAAAATAATTAAGGCTGAATTTTATCCAAAAAAACCGGTGCATCCAATTGCATCGGTTTTTTTATGTCATTATGTCATACAAGTTGAGGTAGAAACCGTTTTCACATTAACGGTATAACTTTTGTGAAACAATAAAAACACCTGCGATAGGGATTAGCTTGAATTTGATTATCTTTGCTGATTGTTTAGCTGATATTCGGCAAGTCGGATTCATTAATTTAATTGTTACAAAAGCATGATCGAAAACGAACAAATAGTAAATGAAATTGTTGAAGGAATACAAGATAGAAAAGGTAAAGAAGTAGTTATTGTGAATCTGACAAAGCTGAAAGAAGCTCCCTGTAGTTATTTTGTGATTTGCGAAGGCGATTCGAATGTACACGTTAATTCAGTAGCCATATCAGTGAAAGATTGGGTTCGCGACCATATCGATATTAAGCCTTATGCCACTGATGGTTTCGAAAACTGTGAATGGATTGCCATGGATTACGGACAAATTATCGTTCACGTTTTCCAGCGACATACCCGTGCATTTTACGATATCGAACATTTATGGGCTGATGCCGAAATAAAACGAATTGAAAACTTACTCTAAAATAAAATTATCTATTTAAAATTGAATGGAAAATAAAACTCCCAACACCCCCAACAAACCGACCGGCAAAATGCCCAAGTTTAACGTATCCTGGATTTATGGTATCATTATACTTGTGCTGATAGGGTCATATTTTTTTAATAATGCGGCTCCCATAAAAGAAGTTCCATATTCAACCTTCGAAGAATATGTAAAACAAGGGCTCGTTGAGAAAATTGATGTTTATTCAACAAAAAACACACTTTCGGCAAAAATCAACCAAACAGCAGTTAAAAAAGTATTTGGTGATAAATCGGAGCTTTACGAAAAAGAACGAATGATAAGTGTACGCATTCCGTCAGTCGAGGAATTTTCCAAATTTATCAATAAAGCCAAAGAAGATAAAGTATACAAAGGAATCGTAGACTATAAAGTGAGTCGCGATTATATTGATATTTTTCTGTACAGTATTCTTCCATTTCTGTTGCTCATTCTGTTCTTTGTGTTTATGAACAGGAGGATGGCAGGACAAATGGGCGGCGGCGGTGGCGGCGGTATTTTCAATGTGGGAAAATCCAAAGCGCAACTTTTCGACAAGGGAAGTGTTGAAAATAAAATCACATTCAAAGATGTAGCCGGACTTGCCGAAGCGAAACAGGAAATTGAAGAAATAGTGGCTTTCCTGAAAAACCCATCGAAATACACCGAATTAGGTGGTAAAATACCCAAAGGAGCATTGCTTGTAGGTCCTCCGGGAACCGGAAAAACATTGTTGGCAAAAGCCGTAGCCGGCGAAGCCGATGTGCCGTTTTTCTCGATGTCCGGTTCCGATTTTGTGGAAATGTTTGTAGGCGTGGGAGCGTCGCGTGTACGCGATTTGTTCCGTCAGGCTAAAGAAAAAGCGCCTTGTATCATTTTTATCGACGAAATTGATGCAGTGGGTCGTGCGCGTGGTAAAAACCCGAATATGGGCAGTAACGATGAGCGCGAAAATACCCTGAACCAGTTATTGACAGAAATGGATGGATTCGGGTCGAACAGCGGAGTGATTATTCTTGCTGCAACCAACCGTGCCGATATTCTGGATAAAGCATTGCTTCGTGCCGGACGTTTCGATCGCCAAATCCACGTAGACTTACCGGATGTGAACGAACGAAAACAAATTTTCAATGTGCACTTGCGTCCGATTAAAATCAACGAAACAGTTGATGTCAATTTCCTTGCTAAACAAACTCCGGGATTTTCGGGCGCCGATATTGCCAATGTTTGTAACGAAGCTGCGTTGATTGCCGCCCGTAAAAATAAATCTTTCGTTGAGAAACAAGATTTTCTCGATGCTGTCGACAGGATTGTTGGTGGTTTGGAAAAGAAAACAAAAATAACCACTCAATCTGAGAAAAAATCAATCGCCTATCACGAGGCCGGACATGCCACAATCAGTTGGATGCTCGAACATGCCAATCCTTTGGTTAAAGTAACGATTGTACCCCGTGGTGAAGCCTTGGGCGCCGCCTGGTATTTACCTGAGGAACGTCAATTGACCAATCGCGATCACATCTTGGATGAAATGTGTTCAACACTGGGAGGCCGTGCTGCCGAGGAAGTGTTCCTGAACCAGATTTCGACAGGCGCAATCAACGACTTGGAACGTGTAACCAAACGGGCCTATGCCATGGTAGCTTATTTCGGAATGAGCGAAAGATTGCCCAATATGAGTTATTACGATTCGACAGGGAATTCGGATTACGGATTTACCAAACCTTACAGCGAAAAAACCGCCGAACTGATTGATGAAGAAGCCAAGCAAATCGTAGCTTCGGAGTACGAACACGCCAAACAGATTTTACGTGATAACGCTGCCGGACATAACCGGTTAGCCGAATTGCTGATTGAGCGGGAAGTGATTTTCGCCGAAGACCTGGAGAAGATTTTCGGAAAACGCCGGTGGACTTCGCGCCAGGATGAATTAATGGCGCAGAACGGGGGCTCAGATATTTTAGGGGAAACCCCGAAACTTGAAGCGCTATCCGAACCTGAAAAGAAAAAAGAGATAAACTCCTAAGGCTCATGTCAGACAAGTCGAGACAGGAAATATTAAACAAAATTGCAGCAGTCCGCCACCGCCGGACTGCTGCAATTTCTGTGCAAACGATAAACAACAATGATATTTATAAGCCTGTTTTGCCTGATGTACTTACTTGTTTCAAAACCGAGCTTGAAGCTATAAGCGGTCGGTGCATTGTTTGCGAAAACAAGTCCGGTTTGATTGACAGATTAAAGCTATTTATCGAAGAAAAACAACTTCCCGCCTTATATTGTCGCGATAATGCGATACGTGAAATTCTTACCGCTAATGATATAGCCTGTACAAATCTCGAAAGTGATTTTGAAACTATGCAGGCAGGAATAACTTCTTGTGAGTTTTTGGTGGCTCGTACAGGAAGTGTTCTTGTAACTTCAGCCGGAGCCTCGGGCCGTCAAATGAATGTTTTTCCACCCATTCATATCATTCTTGCCAACACCAACCAGTTAGTTGATTATCCCGAGGATGCTTTGAAAGCAATGGCTCAAAAATATGGCAATCAGCTGCCATCCGCCATTACCACCATTACCGGCCCAAGCCGTACCGCCGATATAGAAAAAACATTGGTTCTCGGCGCTCACGGACCAAAAGAATTGGTGGTTTTCCTTTTGAAAATCTAAAGTTTTGTTATCTTTGCGTATAATTTAAAATCAGGAATGTGCCTGTTGACACGCGTTCTTTTCTGTTCTTGTTTTTTGCCTTTTGGCAATAGTGTTTTTATTTATCAAAATCCTATTGAATAACAATTATTTATATGAAACGAGTCTACGCCAAAGGCGAGACGAGTTCCATGTGACCTTTAAAAAACAATTATTTACACATGAAACTTCTAAAAATATCTTTAGCTTGTTTTGTGGTTGCCACGATGATGTTTTCGTGCAAACCGATATATAAATGCGGTGAACAAAAACCTGCCAAAAAACTTTTTATTCCGAAAGCTTTTCAGGTTGTTATTGACGAACGCGATTCGCTTTGTACTACTTTAGCAGACAGGGAAAATCGTATTGCCGAACTCAATGTAGAAGTGTCCGGTTTAAATAAAAATATCGTGGATGGAAATTTAAAGTTCAATCAACTGGAACAACAATATAACGATTTGATGAATACGAATCTATCGCAATCGGAACAATATAACCTGGTACTTAAACAAAAATCGGATGAGTTATCGTCCAAAGAGAAATTGCTGTTCGACAGGGAGAGCGCGTTGCATGAATTACAGAAAGTGATTGCCCATCAGGATTCTGTTACGAAACGGTTGAATTCCACATTGCGCGATGCTTTGCTGGGATTCAAATCGGATGAACTCTCGGTGGAGATAAAAAACGGAAAAGTTTATGTTTCGATGTCGGATAAATTGCTTTTTAAATCGGGGAGTGCAGCTGTTGAAACAAAAGGGATGGAAGCGATCAGGGTTTTGGCCGATGTGTTGAATAAAAACGCCGACATTGACATTCTGGTTGAAGGGCATACCGACAATATCCCGATTAAAACGGCTTTGTATCGCGACAACTGGGATTTAAGTGTGGCGCGTTCCATTTCAATCGTTCACATTCTGACCGATGAATATAAAGTGCCGCCAACCCGACTGACTGCTTCGGGGAAAGGTGAGTTTTCGCCAAGAGCAACAAACACTACGTCCGAAGGCAGGGCACAAAACCGTAGAACGGAAATCATTTTGTCTCCTAAATTGGATGAGATTATGCAATTGCTTAAAGCAAATTAACAAGTTGCATTTTGCTTATTCGTTACTGTAAATTAGATAAACACACATGAATAATTTTGTAAAACGGACCCTAAGCGGAGCTTTTTTTGTGGCGCTGGTAGCCGGGTCGATCCTGTTCGATGCTTATGCTTTTGCCGCAGTTTTTGCTGTAATTTCAGGATTGACGATCAGAGAATTTCACAGGCTCACCAATTACCAGTCGGATGTTACCGTTAATTCGTGGATTGGAGTGATAGGCGCCGTTTTACTTTTCGTCACATCGTTTTTACATGCTTCGGATGTGATTCGTTATCCCATTTTTTCGGTGTATGGATTTTATATTGTGGTAGTGTTGGTAACCGAATTGTTCTTAAAAAAGAAAAACCCTTTGCACAACTGGGCTTATTTTATACTTGGCCAGGCGTTTATTGCGTTGCCGTTTTCGTTACTCAACTTTATTGCATTTATCGACGATGCTCAATATAAGCCGTTAATTCTGCTTGCCGTTTTTGCAACTATCTGGGTAAACGATACCGGCGCTTATTTAGTTGGAATTACATTCGGTAAGCACCGGTTGTTCGAACGCGTTTCGCCCAAAAAATCGTGGGAGGGCTTTTTGGGCGGAGCATTGGCCGCCTTGGCATCGGGTTATGTTTTCTCCCTTATTATTCCTGAAATCTCGCTTGTCCAATGGTTGTTGTTTTCCGAAATAATTGTAATTTTCGGTACTTTTGGCGACTTGATCGAATCGCTCATGAAACGTACCGTGGAGGTCAAGGATTCAGGAAATGCCATTCCGGGGCATGGCGGCTTGCTCGACCGCTTCGACAGTATGTTGCTGGCTGCGCCTGTTATTTTTATTTACCTGAGTTTTCTTTTCAAATAACTTATTACCCGTCAGACCAAGTTGGCTAAACGCTTGTACGACTCTCAGAACATTGGGTTTTTTTCGTTAATAAAAACAAAATATATACGAACCATGAATACCGAATTTGATGAAATACGTTGTTATTACAACCATGAAATACACGAGGCATTGGAACGCCTAAGCAACGAAAAGCAGTTTATGAAAGTTGCCAGCACGGTTTATCCTTTATTGCCCAAAGATGTGATTAAAGAACGGCTGGCAGGTTATACTTCTACTTATGAGTTTCAAAAAGGTTTTATCATCCCGTTTTTACAGAACCTTGAAGCGAACCTGACCAAAGGTATAGATTTGATAGGGTTGGAGAATATCGATACGACAAAACCCTATCTTTATATTTCAAATCATAGGGATATCATCCTCGATGCGGCTTTTTTTTGTGCCAAATTGATCGAGAAGGAAATGGACACCGTCGAAATTGCCATTGGCGATAATTTGCTCCTTTTCCCGTGGATAGAAGAATTAGTACGCGTGAACAAAAGCTTTATCGTGAAACGCGGGTTGAGCGCCCGCCAAATGCTCGAAAGCTCGCAACGGCTGTCGGCTTATATTGCCTACACCCTCAGCGAAAAACAACAATCCATCTGGTTGGCTCAACGCGAAGGACGGGCTAAGGATGCCAACGACCAGACTCAGGAAAGTTTACTCAAAATGCTCGCTATGTATGGAAATGCCGATTTTGTAACCAATCTTTCCCGGTTAAATATCTGCCCTCTAAGTATCTCGTACGAATATGACCCCTGCGATTTTCTGAAAGCCAAAGAATTCCAGCAAAAACGCGATAATCCTGATTATAAAAAACAACCGCAGGACGATTTAATCAATATGCAAACCGGCGTAATGGGTTACAAAGGGAAGGTGGTTTATGCTGTTACGGGTGATATTAACGACGAATTGAAGCAGCTCGGTTCCGAAATACATAACAGAAACGAATTAATCAGTCGCACCGCCGGCCTGATCGATCGTCGCATTCACGGCAATTATACAATTTTCCCGATTAACAAGGTGGCTTACGATTTGCTCAATAACACCGATCGTTTCACAAAAGAATACAGCATGATGGAACGACTTGATTTTGAACGTTACCTCGAAAAGCAGATTCAAAAAATAGAATTGGCGGATAAAGATGTTGATTTTCTGAGGAAGAAACTGCTTGAAATGTACGCCAATCCGTTGGTTAACTATTTACAGGCAATTCTACTTTGACAGATTAGAAATTGATAGATATATCACGTCCCCTTACGGGACTTTGCATGTAGGCATTGTACTTATTTTTTACCAATATCAAAGCTCTACGAGGTTAAAAAAGTGCCGTGGGCACGAGCATATTGGTAAAAACAGGGAGACAAATAACCCTTAAAATCCCGGAGGGACGACATATAATCAATCTGTCAAAGTAGAACTAACTTAAAAGCAATAATTCCACTCGTTAGTTCTACTTTGACACATTATTTTCATTGTAGTTTTATTGTCTGTTTAAACCTGTCAGATTTCAAAAATCTGACAGGTTTGGAAACATAAAAGTATGGAATAGTCTTGAAAATAAACCGAAAAAAGAAACGCACAATTTTACTGATTTTAATCTGTCAAAGTAGAATTAGGATACTTTGCATATCAGCACGAAAATTATTTTAAAATAATTTTTAAATAATTTATTTTCGTGCTTTTATTTCTGATATCTTTATTATTTTTGCAGGCATAAACCTGTAATCCTCTCGTCCTATGAAACTTTCATCCCGCTTCGAAAGTCCATCACGGAATTTTCTGTTTCACGAAATCTCCCGTGAATCCTCCTGCCTGTTAAGTAAAATTACAAAAAACATCCCTGCTTCAATGCAGAATATTGGTACTATATCAATTCGTGCAGTCTTGAAATAGCTTACGGCCTTTGCATCCGAACGTGAGTTCCGATCAAAGGCTGTGTTGTTTTTCAAATGTTTCCCTTTGCTGACACAATTTACTGAATATACTGATAAGCGAAACATAAATACTGATGAGCGGAATTGCTATACTGATACGAGGAATTACTATACTGATACGAGGAATTGATATACTGATACGCGGAATTGATATATTGGTCAG
>JAJFVH010000031.1 GCA_021371875.1 Bacteroidales bacterium | reverse complement strand
GTTTTCCAAAATAAATTCTGGCACCAACATACGAGATACAGTCTCAAATAATGTGTCCGTGGATGGACGGCTTTTTTTCTTTTGTCCCATAAGCTGCAAAGATATAAAAATTCATAGCACCTCAAAAAAAGAAATAACCGTAAAAAAGATGAAATTCAATATTAAAACCGATCAGAACTTTTTCTCACAGCAAAATATGAAAAGGCTGAAATAGTCACCCTGTTGATGCGATTAAAATCGCTTTTCACAATTTTTTTAAACAATAAACAGCATGAAACCCCCATGACCGAGATTAAAAATCAGGACACACAAGGAGATGATTATAAAATAACAAAACTCAAAGTACCTGTATTATTTCCCCTTTAGGGGGTTAGGGGGCAGATATATAAACAATAAACAGCATGAAAGATATTGTAAAAATTGCATGGCGAAACCTGTGGCGAAACAAGCGGCGGACGATAATTACGGCAGCTTCTATATTTTTTGCCGTTTTCTTTGCCGTGGTGATGCGTTCGTTTCAGTTGGGAACTTACGAACACATGATAAAACAAAGCATAGAATCGTATGCAGGTTACCTGCAGGTGCAACAATCTGATTATTCCGACGATCCAAGTATCGACAATGTTTTCGAATCCTCGCCCGAACTGCTGAATAAAATAAGTGCTGTACCTAATGTGAAAGTAGCTGTGCCGCGTATTGAATCGGGAGCGCTGGCTTCCACCGGTAATTTATCGAAAGGCGTAATGATTGCCGGAATTTCTCCTGCAAAAGAAAAATTCATGTCCAATCCTGAACAAAAACTGGTGCGTTACCGCATTACCTCGTTTACATTGCAACGGTTGAAACTTCAGACTTCTTTCCCTGAAGATGCTTTTGAAAAACTGAAACAGAACATCAATACATCGTTTTTAAATGAAAGTAATCTAATTGATAATTTGGAACTTACTGAAGTAGATACTGCTGTTATCCATCTGATCCTGAAAAACTCGGTGATAAATTCAGCCTATCTGCAACCAAACGATGATGGTGTGTTGGTGTCGGATCGTTTATCAAAATATCTGAAAGCAAATGTTGGAGATTCGTTGATTTTGATGGGACAAGGCTACCAGGGGATAAGTGCAGCGGGCGTGTTTCCGATTCGTGGAATTATTAAAGTTCCGGCGCCCGATCTGGATAATAAATTAGTGTATATGACGATTGATAAAGCGGGTGAATTCTTAGGGCTGAACGGGCAAATTACTTCCATAGCTATTAATCTGAAAAATACGGATGAAATGTTGGCAACCGAAGCCGAGCTGAGCAATATACTGAGCAATAAAAATGTAACTGTAAAAAACTGGGAAACACTGATTCCTGTCCTGAAACAACAAATCGAAGGCGATAATAAAAGCGGTATAATGTTTCTCGGCATTTTGTACGTTATTATATTTTTCGGCATTTTCGGCACAGTATTGATGATGATTTCGGAACGCAAGCGCGAATTTGGCGTAATGGTGGCTATCTGCATGAAACAAAGCAAGTTGGCTGCCATCGTTACCATCGAAATGTTATTTCTCGGTTTTATGGGAACCGCTTTGGGTATGTTAGCTTCGGTTCCCATTGTTCTGTACGGATACTATCATCCGTTTAAATTTACGGGCGATATGGCACGGATGTACATCGATATGGGATTCGATCCGGTGATGCCGCTTGCCTGGTTTGGCAGTTATTTTACGATACAGGGATTGGTTATTTTGTTCATGGTATTGCTGGCCAGCTATTATCCTGTGCGTAGTATACTGAAGCTGAATGTAATAAAAGCTTTACACGGTTAAGAATTTAATTTCCGGTTTTATGATTTTAATTTGAATAAGTTTTTTTATCAACAAAAAGAGATATGATTTGGTCAATAGCATGGAAAAATGTGTGGCGTAACCGCAAACGCAGCCTGATCGTTATTACGGCTGTGTTGCTCGGTACTACCGCCGGAGTTTTTACTTCAGGACTTATGAAAGGATGGGTCGAACAGCGCTTGCGGTCGGCAGTTTATACCGAACAGGGTCACCTTAAAATATACAATCCTGAATTCCTGAATAACGAGGAGATCAACAATATCATCCCGCAAAGCAGCAATATTGAAGAATATTTGCAAAATGACAAGCGCATAAAGGCTTTCAGCCATCGGGTAAAATTGATGTCGATGGCTTCTACTTCGCGTGGAAACACCGCTTTGATGCTTCAAGGCATCGATGTTGAAAAAGAAAAGCAGGTTTCCGATTTGTATAAATTTATACTGCCGAATGCCGGATCGTATTTTGCCGATGGCGGTTCGTATCCGATAATTATAAGCGATAAAACGGCTGAACAACTGCGCATTAAAAACTATACAATGAAAGCCGAAACTTTCGATAGTTTGAGAAATGCCGGAATCCCTGCATCTGTTTCAGAAAAACTAAAAATCATTGAAAATGAACGATTCAATACGGAAAACTTATTTAAGAAACGCCTGAGCGAACTACTCTCGCACAAGGAAGTGAAAAAATACGGCGCTGAAATACTGAAAGCGGCAAAACATTACCGCTTGAATTCGAAAGTAGTGTTTACTTTCACCGACAAAAGCGACGAACTTATTTCGCAGGCCTTTAAAGTGTGTGGCGTTTTTAAAACAAGCAATACAATGTTCGACCAGATGAATGCTTATGTCCTGCAATCCGATCTGGCTCCTATAGCTGGTTTGACAGCATCCGAATACCATGAAACCGGCATTTTGCTGAACGATGGAACGCTGCTTGAAAAAGTAAAATCGGACATCGGCAACACATTTCCCGACATAAATGTACTATCGTGGAAAGAATTAGCTCCCGACGCCGCCATGACGAACGATTATATGGGTATGTATTATTATATTATCATGGGTTTTATCCTGTTTGCGCTGGCATTTGGGATTATCAACACCATGATGATGTCCATTCTGGAACGTACCAAGGAGCTTGGAATGCTGATGGCCATAGGGATGAACAAAACGCGTGTATTCAGTATGATTATGCTCGAAACTATTTTCCTGACCCTGGTTGGTGCAGTGATCGGTATGTTGCTGGGTTGGTTATCTGTTGTAATTACCGGGCATACGGGACTTGATTTTTCGTCGGTAGGCGAGGGGTTCGAAGCCATGGGTTGGGCGGCCATTGTTTATCCCGAAATTGACGCTTCTTTCTTTTTTGGAGTTACACTGATGGTGGTGGCCACCGGAATACTGTCGTCAATATTGCCGGCACGTAAAGCATTGAAATTAAATCCGGTGGAAGCCATTCGAATTGATAATTAAATTTTCTGTATGCATTTCAAAACACAAAAAAAATGTACATATTATGAATGTAATTGAAATAAAAGATCTTGTAAAAATATATTCCAATAACGTAATGGAAGTTACGGCTGTCGATAATGTGAACCTGACAATAGAAAAAGGTGAATTTACGGCTATTGTAGGTCCATCAGGTTCGGGAAAAACTACGCTGCTGAATATGATAGGTGGCTTGGATCAGGCTACCTCCGGACAAATTCTGGTGGATGGTGTTGATGTTTCAACGTTGAATTCGAAACAGTTAGTCGATTTTCGTTTGCATAATATCGGCTTTGTTTTTCAATCCTACAATCTTATTCCGGTACTCACAGCCAGCGAAAATGTTTCGTTTATAATGGAAATGCAGGGGTTGGACAAAGCAACAATTCAATCGCGGACTACTGAAATCCTTACCGAAGTAGGGTTGGGCGATCGCATGGAAAGCAGACCGAACCAAATGTCGGGTGGCCAACAACAGCGGGTAGCAGTAGCACGTGCCATGGCTTCGCGTCCGAAGTTTATTATTGCCGACGAACCAACGGCCAATTTAGACTCGAAAACCACCGAAAAACTGCTCGATATAATGGAAGAGCTGAATGAAAAAGAAAATATAACGTTTTTGTTTTCGACTCACGATCAACGTGTGGTAAACAAAGCACGCCGCATTATAGTGCTCGAAGATGGCAAAATTGTGAAAGATGAGAAAGTAAGGTGATCAGTAGTCTGTAATTCATATTAATTATGAAACTAAGAATAAAAAATTCATTTAGCCAACCTTTAAGCAGGGAGTATGAAAATTCAGACCTCACAGCTTCCGCTTGGGGACTCCCCTCTCCTCAAGGAGAGGGGTTGGGGGTGAGGTCGTATTTATTATTGATATTTACATCTGTTCTTCTGACACAATTAAATGCCCAAAAGTTAGTATTGAACGGTTACGTAAAGGACATGCAGACTTTTTATTTTCTCGAAAACGGAGTGCCTATGCCTTCGGGTGAAGAGTTGGATGCTACGAATTACAACATGATTCACAACCGGTTGAATTTTACTTATCAGCCCAATGCTAATCTTCGCCTCGAACTGGGTGTCCGTAATCGCTTACTTGCCGGTAAACTGATGGCCCAACTGCCGCAATATGCCTCTTACTTTAAACAGGATGATGGCATTGTGCAGCTTTCGTGGAACCTTGCCGAAAAAAATGGCTGGTTCCTGAATACTTCCATCGACCGTTTGTATGTGGATTATACGCTTGGGAAATGGCAACTTAAAGTCGGACGCCAACGCATTAACTGGGGCATCGACCTGGTGTGGAACCCGAACGATCTGTTCAACGCATTTTCGTACATCGATTTTGATTATGAGGAACGGCCCGGAAGTGATGCCGTTTCGCTGACTTACTATACTTCGGAATCTTCGTCCTTAGATTTGGCTTTTAAAACTGATAAATACAACAAAACTACAGCTGCTGCACGTTACCGTTTCAATTTTCACGATTACGATATTCAACTGATCGGAGGGAAGAATAACGCCGATTTTGTGCTTGGAGGCGGATGGTCGGGTGGTTTAGGTAAAATGTCCTTTCGTGGAGAGGGAAGTGTTTTTATTCCGGCATTCAAAGGAAGCGCTAACTCCCATACTTCGGTTTCGGCTACCATCTCTACCGATTATACATTTGAAAATTCGTTCTACGTGGGAGCGGCGTTTTTGTTCAACAGCTTGGGCACGACTGATGCAATAGGCGGAATATCCTTGCTCAGTCCCGATTTGAATTTAAGTGCCAAACAGTTAAGTCTTGGAAAATACGAACTGTTCGGACAAGTTTCATATCCCATCAGTCCGATTGTGAACGTAGCATTTGCAACTATGTACAACCCTTCGGATCATTCGGCCTACCTTGGCCCAACTGCTACCATCTCATTACTCGACGATTTGGAACTTATGCTCACAGCGCAACTTATGTTAGGCGACACCGGAACCGAATACGGCGCCTACGGAAATACTTATGCCTGTTACGGCAGACTGAGGTGGAGTTTTTAGTGAAAATGTTTTTGTACAATTGCAGCAATTCCTCCGATGGCTTTGAACATGGAAGGAGTGGCTGTTCTTTTATTCAATTGCTTACGGAATAGTTTGACCAAAAGGTGTGTGCCTGCGATGTAACTAATTAACATCTTCCGGTTCGGCTATACCGGAATCCGGGGTTTTATCTGAAATCGTTTTGTTGAAAAAGAATTTATTGACAATGGTTGTCAGCCATGTTAATCCGCCGAAATAAACCAATACCAGGAATATCCATTGGAGATAGAAAAGTCCAGTATTTCTTGGGATAAACACTCCGTTTTTAAATATACCTTCAACAGGCAGGTAAATGTTCAAAATATCAACAAGATATTGGCCATTGTTGCTCAGATATTGTAATCCCCAATTGTCGAGCGTTGTTTCAAAATGAATCATGTAACTTGATTTCAGGTTCAGGAAAAAAATCAGATGAAAAACAACTAACTGAAACAAGGTGAAAATGTAAATGGTTATTTTTCTGTTTTGAAGGAATATATAAGCCAACGAAAAACAAATGGCAAAAACAGCTGACTGAATCAGAATCGGTTTTACAAATTCATTCGTAATGCTTTCGAGAGAATTAAATCCGGCTGCATAAATGAGTTTGCCGATCCATAAGCCCGATAAATTGAATGCAAAGTTCAGTAATATCCAGATGAGTAAGTTTTTCAATAAAAATCCTATATCGGCTTTTGATATTTTCATCCCTTGAAATGTTTATAAGTATTTATATCTCAATTTGATTTCAATTTTTTAAATAGCATGCAAATTTACTACAAACAATTTAATTTTTAGCAAATGATCCTGTTTAATTTGTGATGAATATTCAGAATCACACCCCACATTTTCACAGAAAACAAAAACAAACAAAAACTAATAATAATCTATATATTAGATAATTATAAATTTGACTACCTTCCGAAATACTCTTCTTTTTTGCTCATATTTGTTCTTTTTTGCACAAAACCGTTTCTCAAACCGTTTCTTTTTTGTATCTTTGTTTCAAAGAAACGGATATGAAAACAACAGTCAAACTGCGAGTTAAGAAACTCGCCGACGGAAACGGAAGCTATTATCTCGATTGGTTTCAGAGTGGAAAACGCCATTATGAATACCTGAAAATTTACACCGTACTATCTGACCGCCCCACTAAAGAAGAACGGGAAGCCAATAAAGAATCCCTGAAACTTGCCCAACAGATACGCAACCAGCGTGAGAATCAGCTTATAGCCAGTCCCAACGGAATCACACCTGCACACAAGCGCAAACAGTCAGTTCTTGCTTATTGCGAAGCTCAGGCAACAACCAAAGTCAGTATGCAGGTTGTTGACCACCTCAAAGAGTATATGCCCAACAAATCGCTCCAAATGCAGGAAGTGAAGCGGGAGTTTGTGCAGGGCTTTGCCGATTATCTTGCAAGCAATCTTCACGGAAATACGGCTAACTCCTATTTTTCCAAATTCCGTTCGTTTATCAAAAGAGCCATTACCGAAAGTATTGTTGCTTCCGATACCCTGTTGGATATAGAAGCCCCCGAGAAACAAGAAACGATTGTAAGCTTCCTTACAACCGATGAAATTGCCCGGATAGCACAAAGCAGCCTCAACCCGAAAGTAAAAACAGTATTCCTGTTTTCCTGCTTTTGCGGTATGCGCTATTCTGACATTAAAAACCTCACTTGGGGGAATATCACGGAGGATTTCCGCTTGAAATTCTCACAACAAAAGACCCAGACTAAAAACGGCAAACAAACAGGCGTAACCTATTTGCCGATGAATCCCCAGGCAATCGCTTTACTTGGCGAACGCAAAGCAGATGATTACAAGGTTTTCAGCGTTCCTACTCAACAGGCGTGTGATAAAGCATTAAAGAACATTGGAACGAAACTGGAGCTCAAAAAAACGCTCCATTTCCACATTGCCCGGCACTCGTTCGGTGTTATTCTGCTCGAAAACGATGTTGATATCTACAAAGTCAGCAAGTTACTTGGTCACAAATCCGTTCAAACAACCATTAAACATTACGCAAACATAACCGACAAGGGAGCTCGCGAAGCAATTGACAGTTTCCCCGAAATAAAAATCTAATCAAGTTACAATATGAATAGTTACAATTACAAGTATGATCTCGATGATTTTATTGAGAATGATGAATTGAATAAGCAAATTTATGGGATCCTTTTAACCTTGCAGGATGGAGCTCCAGATCGCTACCGATTACAGCGTGATTTGGTTCATATGTTCAATAAAATGTATGAAATGTGTCATGTAATAAGGCGGGAGAAACACCCAGAAATGCACGCTCCTAACTATTGGGGGTTAATAAGATCGGAGCATTTAAGTTATGAAACCAGTATAATTTTCTCAGGTGTTTATCTTATTCTGTCTTTAAGACCGGAAACGTCAACGAATTTGTCAATATGCCTGAGTCGATTAAAGTCTAAAATCAATCTTACATATTTTGAACTTTTTGAGCCAATTTTGAATAGTGGTAAAGCCTTTGCTGATGGCAAGGCTCTGCCTCCTGATTTTACATTTCTCAAATCCGAAGCAGATAAAATAGATGACCTGTCAAAACGGGAATTATACTATCAGGAGTATCAGACCCGATATAAACAAGCTCAAAATCAAGGGGACATACTCAAACAGATTGAAGATGAAATAAAACTTATTGAGCGAACTAAAGCCCTCGCCGTTCAAGAAATATTGAAATTCCAACCGAAAGCGAGAAGGGAGCTTCAAGTAAGGTTCGTGCAGTGGTAATAATGGAAATGCTTAAACAAATGGGCAAAGGGAAGTCTGCAAATGATCTTTCAGCAATTTGCAGGCTTGTTTCGTTTCTTACAAATCAAAGCGAAAAGAAGCTTTACAATGAAGCCCAGAAGGGAATTTTGTTGAGTTCATACCATGATGCTGAAATATCACAAGCTAATGAAATTCTGAAATCATTAAATATCTCAATATCAATAGAAAAGAATAAAGACTACTAATTTACAACCGGGTTGTACAACCAGTTGTAAGCTCTTTTTGACTATTCATTTGCAGTCGCAATCTTCACAAGAGGGTTGCGGCTTTTCTTTTGAAATTCGCCGCAAGCGGAAAGCCTAACAACTTGGCGAGCAAATGAAATTATGCAAGAACAGATTTTATTGAAACTCGACTCAATCGAAAAACGCTTGGTCGAACAGAATCTTCTCCAAAAGGAGATTTTCACTTTTGCCGAAGCCTGCTTATACCTCGACTTAAGCAGCAGCCATTTGTATAAACTGACAAGCAGCAATACAATCCCATGCTATTGCCCACAAGGAAAGAAACTCTATTTCCGACGTCCCGAACTTGATTTATGGTTAACCCGTACTCGTTCTGCTTCTGTTGCCGAAGTGGAACAAAAAGCTGCTGATTATATCAGTAATAAAGGAAGGAGGACAAGACGATGAAAGAACCTCGTATTTTATCCGAAATACTGAAAGATTATTTTCAGAGCAGCAACGAGCCGTTAGCTGTAAATTTCCGCAGACATTTCAACATTAAGCAAGCCCAGGTGGACCAGCTTTCAAATGAGGAAATTGATGAAATGCTTGAAAAGTCCTTTCTTGAAGATTGGATTGATAATCAAGACGTAATGCAGATTCTGCATATTAGCCCTCGCACATTACAAACCTTGCGTTCCAATGGCATACTGCCCTTTTCACGTATAGGCAACAAGCTCTACTATCGCCGTTCCGATATTTCCCGAATCCTCAACAACCATTATACAATGGTGAAAATCAAGTATTATGGAGGCAAGAAGTAAAGAGGCGGTATTATCAAAAACTCACTATGGCATTGGGATATATGCACATATTTTGAGATTGTATTATCC
>JAJFVH010000011.1 GCA_021371875.1 Bacteroidales bacterium | reverse complement strand
TAATAAAATAAGGTCGTATTCTAAATCCTTTATTGAATAACCCGTCGCCGCTATGCGGTTAATTTAGGCGCGTATGGAATATCCCGAACATCGGGAGACATACTTCACGGCATTTATTGATGATTTCAATCAGATAACTGGATTTTTATACATATTTAATTATTTCAGACAACAGTTAATCAATAATTTATATGTTTATCTGCTATTTTTTGCCATCTCTACATTGCAAAATAGATTTTTTATCGTAATTTTGCGCCAAAATAATCGTACATGGAGGCGTTTTACAGCACACACACCTATTTAGTTGAACACGTTCAATCTCCCATACGCAGGCAGTTGATGGACGAGATAGACTGGACGCACCGCCTGATTGGGATCAAAGGCAGTCGTGGGGTTGGAAAAACTACTTTTTTACTTCAATACGCTAAAGAAAAGTTTGGTGCAAGTCGTTGTTGTTTATATATAAATTTCAATAATTTTTATTTCACACAACACAGCCTCGTTGAATTTGCCGAAAAATTCTGTAATCAAGGAGGCAAGACCTTGTTGATAGACCAAACTTTTAAATACGAAAACTGGTCGAAAGAATTGCGTGAATGTTACGACCGGTTTCCCGATTTACACATCGTGTTTTCAGGTTCGTCGGTTATGCGATTGATTCAGGACAATACAGATATTCAAGATATTGTGGCATCATATAATTTACGGGGCTTTTCGTTTCGTGAATTTCTAAATCTGAAAGCCAATGTATCTCTCCAATCGTACACCTTAAATGAAATTATTCACAATCACGTTCAGATAGCACAGGAAATATGTAGTCAGGTAAAACCGCTCGATTATTTTCAGGCTTATTTACAATATGGCTTTTATCCTTTTTTTCTCGAGAACAGGAATTTTTCCGAGAATCTGTTGAAAACCATGAACATGATGCTTGAGGTGGATATTTTGCTGATCAAACAAATTGATTTAAAATATCTTTCAAAAATCAGAAAATTACTCTATATATTGATGAACAATGCTCCTGCCGGACCAAATGTAAGTCAGTTGAGTGTGGAAATTGAGACTTCGCGGGCAACCATCATGAATTATATCAAGTATTTGAAGGATGCGCGTTTATTAAATTTGCTTTACGCCGAAGATGAAGATTTTCCGAAAAAGCCAAGGCAAATCTACGTACAAAACACCAACTTAATGCACGTGGTGAGTCCGGGTGCAATTGACAAGGAGGCCGAGCGTAAAACATTTTTCTACAACGCATTGCATGCCAAACACAAAGTAAACGTAAGCCGGTACCAAAACGATTTTTGTATCGATCACCAATATCATTTTAAATGCGACAACAATCAACAACATAAAAACACGCCGAAACTATATTATGCTGTTGATGAAACAGAAACAGGAAATAAGAACGAAATACCGTTGTGGTTATTCGGATTTCTTTATTAAGCGCTGCATAAAGATCAAGGACAAAAGGACAACAATAGAAAATTAGAAACAAAAATTATAATTACAAACAAAAAATGGCAAAATCTAAAAAATTTTTAACCTGTGATGGTAACCAGGCTGCTGCACATATTGCTTATATGTTCAGCGAAGTAGCTGCGATTTACCCCATCACTCCATCGTCGACCATGGCAGAATATGTTGACGAATGGGCTGCCACCGGCCGAAAAAACATGTTCGGCGAAAAGGTACAAGTACAGGAAATGCAATCGGAAGCCGGAGCTGCTGCAGCTATGCACGGTTCGTTACAAGCCGGTGCATTGACTTCCACATTTACAGCATCCCAGGGCTTATTGCTTATGATCCCCAATATGTATAAAGTTGCCGGCGAATTACTTCCGGGCGTTTATCATGTTTCGGCGCGCGCCTTGGCTTCACATGCCCTTTCTATCTTTGGCGATCACCAGGACGTCATGGCTGTCCGTCAGACAGGATGTGCCATGTTTGCTACCGGTTCGGTTCAGGAAGTTATGGATTTGGCGGCTGTGGCTCATCTTGCTTCTCTCAAAACACGCGTTCCTTTTGTTCACTTTTTCGACGGATTCCGTACTTCGCACGAAATTCAGAAAATTGAAGAAATCGACCAGGATGCTGTGATTGGTTTACTCGACCAGGATGCCCTGAAAGCATTCCGCGATCGTGCGTTGAATCCTGAAAACCCTGTTGTTCGCGGTACTGCACAAAACCCTGACATTTACTTTCAGGCGCGCGAAGCCAGCAATCCTTTCTACGATGCAATCCCCGCAGTAGTTGAAGAATATCTTGGTAAACTAAGCAAAATCACCGGACGTAATTACGGTTTATTCGATTATTACGGAGCCCCCGATGCCGACCGTGTGGTAGTGGCTATGGGTTCATCCACCGAAGCTATCCGCGAAGGTATTGATTACTTAACTGAAAAAGGCGAAAAAGTAGGCTTGATCTCTGTTCACCTGTATCGTCCGTTCTCGGCAAAACATTTTCTTTCGGTAATGCCTAAAACTGCAAAACGTGTTTGTGTGCTCGACCGCACCAAAGAACCGGGAGCCGGCGGCGAACCTTTGTATCTCGACGTAAGAGACGTATTATACGGATCGGAAAATCAACCATTGGTTGTAGGCGGTCGTTACGGACTTTCTTCTAAAGACTTTACACCGGCGCAGGTATTGGCGGTTTACCAGAACCTGGCTTTGCCTTCACCACGCAACGGATTTACAGTGGGTATTGTTGACGATGTAACTTTCACTTCACTCCCACTCGGCGAAGAAATTCCCATGGGCGGCGAAGGAACTTACGAAGCCAAGTTCTACGGTTTGGGAGCCGATGGTACTGTGGGCGCCAACAAAAACTCGATCAAGATCATTGGCGACAACACCGATAAATATTCTCAGGCATATTTTGCTTACGATTCGAAAAAATCGGGCGGTTTTACCTGTTCCCACCTTCGTTTCGGAAACACGCCTATCCGTTCGACTTATTTAGTTACAACTCCCGACTTCGTGGCTTGCCATGTGCAGGCTTACCTTCGTTTGTATGATGTAACCAAAGGCTTGAAGAAAAACGGTACTTTCCTCCTGAACACCATCTGGACTCCGGAAGAAGTGAAAAACAACCTGCCAACCAAAATAAAAAAATATTTAGCTGCCAATAATATTACCTTGTATATTATTGATGCAACCAATATTGCTCAGGAAATAGGATTAGGCAACCGTACCAACACCATTCTTCAGTCGGCATTTTTCAAAATTACCAACGTGATTCCTTATGAATTGGCAGTTGAAAAAATGAAATATGCCATCGTAAAATCTTATGGTAAAAAAGGAGAAGATGTTATCAGGAAAAACTACGCGGCTGTTGATCGCGGTGGCGAATACACCGTCGTTGATGTTCCTGCCGAATGGGCATACCTGGCCGACGAAGATGAATTAATCAACGCCAATGTTCCTGCTTTCGTAAAAAATATTGTTGTTCCCATCAATGCCCAGGCCGGTGACGATATACCCGTTTCAGCATTCAAAGGACGCGAAGATGGAACCTGGATACAGGGAACCACCAAATATGAAAAACGCGGTGTAGCTGCCAATGTTCCTGTTTGGAACAAAGACAATTGTATCCAGTGTAATCAATGCGCCTATGTTTGTCCTCACGCCGCTATCCGTCCGTTCCTGTTGGACGCTGCCGAAGCTGCTAAAGCTCCTTTTGCTGCCGATACCTTGAAAGCCAACGGGAAACAATTTGCCGATATGAGTTTCCGTATCCAGGTGGATGTACTCGACTGTATGGGTTGCGATAACTGTGCCGAAGTTTGTCCGGGTAATAAAAACGGTAAAGCCCTTTCAATGGTGCCTATCGAAACTCAATACGAAAATCAGGATAACTGGGATTTTTGTATGGAAACTGTAAAAACCAAACAACATTTGGTGGATACCAAAGCCAACGTGAAAAACTCTCAGCTGGCAACTCCGTTGTTCGAGTTCTCGGGCGCTTGTGCCGGTTGTGGTGAAACACCTTATTTAAAATTGGTTACACAGTTGTTCGGCGACCGCCAGATGGTTTCCAACGCAACAGGCTGCAGCTCTATTTATTCTGCTTCGGCGCCTTCAACTCCATACACTACCAACGACGAAGGCCGTGGGCCCGCTTGGGCTAACTCTTTGTTCGAAGATAATGCCGAGTTTGGTCTGGGTATGGTTTTCGCCAACGACAATATGCGCGACCGTTTAGTACGTTTAATGACCGAAGCTATTGCTGAGAATTGCTGTTCCGACGAATTAAAAGGATTGTTTGCCGAATGGATTGAATTCCGCAACGATGCCGACAAATCGAAAGAACTGGCTGCTAAAATCACTCCATTGGTTAACGAAAAGAAATGCGATAAATGTGTTCAGATTGCAGGTTTAACTCAATACCTGATCAAACAATCGCAATGGATTATCGGTGGCGACGGTTGGGCTTACGATATCGGTTTTGGCGGATTGGATCACGTGATTGCTTCGGGTAAAAACGTAAATATCCTGGTGCTCGATACCGAAGTTTATTCCAATACGGGTGGTCAGGCGTCTAAATCGACTCCGGTTGGCGCTGTTGCCAAGTTTGCTTCTTCGGGTAAGAAGATACGCAAAAAAGACCTGGGTATGATTGCCGCCACTTACGGTTATGTTTACGTAGCTCAGGTAGCCATGGGCGCTAATCAGGCACAGACACTCAAAGCTCTTCGCGAAGCCGAAGCTTACGATGGACCATCTCTCGTAATTGCTTATTCGCCTTGTATCAGCCACGGTTTACGTGCAGGCATGGGAAAAGCCAACGAAGAACAGAAAAATGCCGTTGAATGCGGATACTGGCACTTGTATCGCTTCAATCCTGAATTGGAAAAAGAAGGAAAGAACCCAATGCAACTCGATTCGAAAGAACCACAATGGGAAAAATTCCAGGACTTCCTTCGAGGTGAAGTGCGTTACACATCGTTGATGAAACAATTCCCCGAGGAAGCAAAAGAATTGTTCCTCGCTGCCGAAGAAAATGCCAAATGGCGTTACAACGGCTACAAACGTATGGCCAATATCGAATTCTAAATTCAAAACACTTTTTCCGCAAAGGGGTTAAACTTTCGGAAAAAGCTAAATATCGAAAAAAGACTGTTCATTTCCGGACAGTCTTTTTTTTTGGAACTTACATCTTCACGCGGATTTGAAAACTGAAAATTGGGTGTATAGGTCAAATTGGTTGTTAAAAATGTTTTAATTATTTCAAGAGGTCAAAATGGTTGGTGTTTTTTTCAACATTTTTGTTTCTTTGATTTTAACTCAATATATTTGTCATGTCAATCTAAACGGAAACGAGCTCTGCTGGAGAGCAACTCGTCAGGGATACATTGACAGGCGACGAAAAAAAGTCAATACTATAGGAGTTGTTCTTGTTTAAGGAACAGCTCCTATTACATTTTATTAGAGCCTTTTTATGCCTAAAAAAAACTCATCTATAAACCGCTTGCGGTTTTCTTTTGAAAGTCCGTTATGGTTGCGTAGTTTGTTTTTTAATTCTGTAAATGAACCTTCTAATGCATTGTTTGTATTGGGTATATGCAATTCAGGATTATCCTCGTTTGCAACGAGGGGTAAATGGTCAAGCGTTTTAAACGCAAAAAAGATAGTTTTATAATAAATATGTCATCGGAGAATTACAGTTTTTTTGTTATAAACAAACAACCATAAACCCCTCGTTGCAAACGAGGGGGAGCGCCTATGACACATTGGAACCTACACGAAAAAACCTTATTAATTAGTTCTACTTTGACACATTATTTTAATTGTAGTTTTATTGTCTGTTTAAACCTGTCAGATTTCAAAAATCTGACAGGTTTGGGAGCATAAAAGTATGGAATAGTCTTGAAAATAAACCGAAAAAAGAAACGCGCAATTTTACTGATTTTAATCTGTCAAAGTAGAATTAATTTTTAAATAAACAAGAGGATAAGTAAATCGTATTTATTATTAATTCTACTTTGACAGATTAGAACTTTATATATCTATCACGTCCCTACGGGACTGTATGTAGGAATTGTACTTGTTTTTTACCAATATCAAACCTCTACGAGCTTAAAAAAGTGCCGTGGGCACGAGCATATTGGTAAAAACAGGGAGGCAAATAACCCTTAAAATCCCGGAGGGACGACATATAATCAATCTGTCAAAGTAGAACTAACTTAAAAGCAATAATTCCACTCATTAGGATACTTTGCATATCAGCACGAAAATGATTTTAAAATAATTTATTTTCGTGCTTTTATTTCTGATATCTTTATTATTTTTGCAAGCATAAACTTGTAATCCTCTCGGCTTATGAAACTTTCACCACGCTTCGAAAGTCCATTACGGAATTTTCTGTTTCACGAAAACTCCCGCGAACCCTCCTGTTTATTAAAGAAAATTATAAAAAACATTCATTTTTCAATTCAGAATATTGGCGCTATATCAATTCGTGCTGTCTTGAAATAGGGTACGGCCTTTGTATCCGAACGTGAGTTCCGATCAAAGGCTGTGTTGTTTTTCAAATGTTTCCCTTTGCTGACACAATTTACTGAATACACCCGCGATAAAGCGTACTGATACACAAAATTGCTATACTGATACGCGGAATTACTATACTGATACGTGGAATTACTATACTGATACGCGGAATTACTATACTGATACG
>JAJFVH010000232.1 GCA_021371875.1 Bacteroidales bacterium | reverse complement strand
GCTCCCACTTTACATCCCAACTCAATATTCCTGAGTTTTGAGAATTGTTTATGTACATCGAGCAATAGAGAAGTATTGCGTTTCATAATGGCTTCGGAGAGGTAAGTCGCATTGTATCCGTAATTTTTACTGAACGAAGCCAGCAGGCGGTATTGATAATCGTAAATAGCGCCTTCGATCCCGAAATGATGAACCTGCACACGGTTGTTTTGTGTACTCAATGCACCGTTGGTATTATATAAAGGCGAAGTAATAAAAGGAGTGCCGATAGTACGTGAAAAGTAGCTCCAACCCGAGGGATACGATCCGTTTAAAAAATAGCCATCATTGCCTCCGTAAACAATGCCATCTTTATCGTGAAAAGGACCTGACTGATCGGTAGTATTTAAATATTCATACAAAATACCTTTTACAACAGGGAAATGTTCATTTCGTACCGAAAATCCCCAAAGTCCATCAGGTGTATTCATGGTTCTGCCAATCAAACGGATAGGACTATCCTCGAGTATAATTTGCCAGTACGCCCCGATTTGGAAACCTAAAACATCGGCATCCGCTCTTACACTTTGCGAGATAATATGATTCCCCAATGCATTGATCTGATCGCTTAAAGTCGCATCGTTGTCGCCCGAACGTCCGAAA
Source organism: Bacteroidales bacterium (assembly GCA_021371875.1). Classification (GTDB taxonomy): domain Bacteria; phylum Bacteroidota; class Bacteroidia; order Bacteroidales; family Paludibacteraceae; genus Paludibacter. The sequence goes on along the minus strand of JAJFVH010000232.1, from coordinate 2,212 downwards.
AAGATGGCCACATAATCCTTGAAACCGGATGGTTGATCCGCAACAGCAGGATTTAAACTCTTTCCACCCCACTGTGCCACATGATCGAGGCCGTACTGCAAATGAACCGGCAGCCTCCCTCCTATCCTGGCGTATGCATATTTATGATGCAACAAGGCATTCCGCATCCCTATATCATCCGTAAACCAGCCATGCGAAAGGACGCCTTTTATTTCGAGATATCCTGCCGTAAAAGGTACAGGCGTATAGTGTTCAATTCCTACCGTAATTTTGGGCATAGGCCGTGCATTCTGTGAAAACAGCAAACCTCCTCCCGAAAGCGTTTCATCCTGTGTTCCCAAACGTTCTTCGCGCCATCCTGCCACCATATCGAAAACCAGCACCCGGGCTTTTGCATACAATTCATGCAGGTATATCTGAGCAGTGTCGTTATCGGTACGGAATAACCCCGAAGCTTTAAACCCGTAATCGAACCATTTGTTCCTGTGATTAAAGTCTTTGGAAACTCCCAGCATCAAACTTGCACTTTGGGGAGCAGAGGATACTTTCCCGTAATTGCGGTTGTGCATCCAGAAGGGAGCATATTCACCTGTGGATGTTAAGCCCGACAACAAAATATCATACCGAATGGTATCCGATTGCGCTGAAATAACCGCTGGCGTTGAAAGTAAACAAATTACGACTGCAATTTTCATTAAACGGCAACCAAAACTTCCAAGCATAGTTTGTAAATTCATAGATAATAATTCTGTAAAAGAAACGAACAATGTTATAAGATTTAATTACTTTCCTGTAAATGGTGTTTGCAATAAAACGCCAATCTCTGCGTTCACCGAGTTTTCTTTCAAGTACTAAATAGAATGGTAATTAACAATCAGATATGAATGGAAATCTTAACCAACCTTTCCATCGCTTTTAAGGCGTGAAACACCACAAATCATTCAGCACGTTCTGGTCGTTTTCACCAAAACCAATATAAGCTTTTCCTCCCACAACAAAAACAAGAGCATTTTCCCGGCCTCCTCCGGGAAGAGTCCCTCTTTCGTACCAGACATTCCGTACAGCATCATATTCAAGCAAATCGGCTTTCAAATGTCCTCCTGTTAAATTCCCGTGGAAATAACGGCCTGTTGCAACAAAGAAACGGTTATCTATACTCAGTGAAACACCAAATTCACGGCCCTTATCCGGCATGTTTTTTAGTTTTTTCCAGGTATCGTTTGCCGGAAAATACTCCCACCAGTCATTTTCGGTTATGGTATGATACCCCGTTCCTAAATACACATGCTGGCCGGAAGCACAAGCCACAGCGCCTGTACGGGCATGAACATCTGTTTCAGCCATTTGTTTCCACCGGTCTTCGGCAATATTATATTTCCATAAATCATTCTTAAAAGCCCAGCCATCGAACCCAAAACCTGCATAAATAGCGCCGTTTGCCACAAAACTGATACATGCATTGGTGTTTTTGTTAGGGAAATCGGCTTTTCGAGTCCAGGTATTGCTTGCCGGGTCGAAGCACCAAAAATCTTTCAGATGAGCTTCATCCCTGTAAAAACCATAGTCCAAATCGAACCCCAATCCCACATAAGCCTTACCTGCAACCACTTCTGCAATAGCGTTTACACGTTTTTTACCCGGAAAAGGAACCATTTCCCTCCAACTATCGGCCACAGGATTATATTCCCAGCAATCATTCAAAGCACCACTCCTCGCTCCCGACCTGCCTAAGGCCACATAAGCTTTATCGGCGATTACAAAGGATACAGCCGAGGAACGGCCTGTTAACGACATCGTCGATTTTGGCTCGAAACTAAGGGCAGGAAACGGAGAATCAGCTACATCGTTACACGCCACAAGTATTATACTTAACAATAAACCAGAAAACGCTTTAAATAAAATCTTCCGCCGGTTTATTTGCCATATTTCCTTTTGAAATTCCAGTATTATTTTCATGTCTTTTGCTAGTGCCGATTATAAAAAGAAAACTTAAGATACTGTATATAAGATATATTATTCAATAAAAACTTTGACAAAGATAATATAATAAATTAATACCTATTATGAAAATTCTAAATTTAATCAAAATCATCAATAAATAGATTTTAAATTATATTTCGGTCGTGACCGTTGATTTCGTCGTCCTATAAAATGATTTTTGACGGAATCGGAATTCCGTCATCCCATAGAGTTCTCTTATCCGGGATGCCGG
>JAJFVH010000226.1 GCA_021371875.1 Bacteroidales bacterium | reverse complement strand
ACGCTCCACGTGTGCTTAACAGAGTCGGTAAGTATTAACGGCTTATGCTTATCGGTAGCCATTAGCCATTCCTGCTCCCAGTTGTATTTTAGTCCACATGGGGAAACTACCAGACAGGGGAACAAATCAAGGTGGCAAATGGTTGCTATTGCCGTAAGGGTTTTGCCAGCTCCGGGGGCATCGCCATCAATTGAGGATCCATTTTCAAGAAAATATGCCACCCCTTCTTTTTGATGTTCGTATGGCTTCATTAACAAATCAAGCTCGACATTTAACTTCGGCATCGTCTTAACCGGTTTATCAAATATTCTACGCCTTGACACTTCATCAGGAAGATCAAAACCAAACTTATGAGCAAAATTAAATACCTGCTCTCTGTTTCCAATAGGACACTCCCATCTTTTGTACTTAGACACATATTGGACATTAGGCAGTTTAGTCACAGCACTATTGATTCGCTTATTAAAATCAAATTGTATGTAAAAGCATTGATCCTTCTCAATAATTATTTTCATAAACTGTAATTCATTAGAGATTCATACGCCCTATTATCAATTCTCCCTTTATATTTTTCGGCCATTCTTTTTACGTTTTCTTCCTTGGCGGCTTTATAGACGGCGAAGGCTTCATCTTCAGTATTAAAATACCCAAGATATTTGGTTTTAGAATCAATATTAACTTTGGAGATATACTTAGAGCCATCAAAAAATACGCCCTGTTTATTATTCCCTCTTTTGGCTCTATGGTCCGTTAATAATACATTTAACTCTAAAGGTAGGAAGCAGCAGTTTTTGGGTGAATATTCTTTATTTCCGATATTGATTATATCCTTATCTAATTGCCATATAGAATGGTTGGGCTGAGATTCGCGCCACCTAGCAAAGTTCTGATAATTAAACCACTCATCACACACATAACACCCCAAATAAGCTGGCATTTTGATTAGTGCTTTTTTATTATAACATCTTTTTAACATTTCTCTCCAGTCGGAATATGATTTATTTGTATGCCCATTGCTATAGCACTTATAACTACCAACCCCAGGATACCCAACTCCTGCCACAAATGGGAATAACAAATCTTTAAATGACCCAACAGATACATTAGAAAAATTAAATATAGCTTCGTATCCTGAGTCGAACTTCATAAGAACATCCCTTTTACTTACGGCCATTATTAGCGTAGCCCAACTCCCTTGGTTGTTTTTAAACCTACGACCTTGCTCTAATTTATATGCGTTGTACATAGTCTTTATTTTTCCCAAACATTGAATTCCATCTAAATAATAATTCTAAAGCTTTTTTTTCTCCTGATCTATAAAAATCACAATTTCTATTGATGAACACCTTGAACACCCTGTGTGGCTTTATTTTAGAAATCCCGATAAGTACGTCTCTTTCAGATTCTTCTGCCCGCATATAAAAGTAACGCTGCCGGTCATAATTGAAATGGTAACAAGCAGCCTCAAACTCTTTTTGCGTCTTGGCTGCGGTTGATTTTATGTCTGACCCCCAACCCCAATCAGGCCTCCAAATATCCCACTTACATCGAATGTCAACTTTAAACCTATACCCTTCGTATTCAAATTCTTTATCTTTGACTACCGTGATCTTTTGAGTATCAGCACCAACAATAATCATTTTGAAGAACTCGTCCTGCCAGCACGCTTGTTTCATCGCGACAATAGTGTCAAACCTTGCTTTTTTAAATGGCTGTCCATCTAATGTTCTCTTGAAGTAGTTTACCCGATGCTGTTCGGTAATCATAGCATCAAGTAAACTTCCATCAAGATAGGCTTCAGTAGCATCTCTCTGATCCCGGCCACTTAGTTGGTCGTCAAGCCAACTAAGATCAGAATTGGATACTTCAGGTCGTGAATAATATGGATCGTTTTCAGCGGCCATCGAAATAATCTTCTTCTGAATATCTGCTTCTCCTTATGCCATAAGTTGAGGCATCATGGTCATTCAAATCACTTCTTGATCCGGCGGGATTATTCCATGGTTTTGTTGGATCATCTCGATATATTGGATCATTGTGCGCTGCAAGCGGATCATTACTATAACATGGATCATTCCATGGCTGAAATGGGTCGTTGTTTCTATACATTTGGCTTGGGTTTAGCGTATATAGATTTAAATTTACCATCCTTGTCGAATGAAAACTCAATCCTAGTTTCATTCAGAACTGTAATTTTCCAGCACTGAACTCCTGATTCTTCCTTGACAAAAGAATGGTCCGAATTTGCAAGCATCATCAGTATGTTTTTTAAGTCGTTCATCTTATTTCACATTTAAAAGTTTAGCGTATCGTTCATAGTTTCTTTTTTCGATATGAGAATCTTCCGGATAATACTTAGCTCTTTTTGACCATCCATCGTAACAATCTTTGCACATCCAATGATTTAATGCAGCTACATAATATCCGTCAAATGCAGCATTATTGCATGAGTCGCAAATTCCAAGTGACCCACGAGAAACTTTCATTAATTCTACTGCCCTGACCTTTATGACTAGAAATCCTTTTGCATTTTCTTCTTTTGATGCCATCTTATTTCGCTTTATAAATTGGTTCATAAACAATCAATTTGCTTTGGATAAACTCGTCGTTTTTGGCGGCGTATTTTTCGCAGAATACTTTCATTCTGGCAAAAGTCATGGATTCAAATTTATCAATAGTCGAATTCTTGCCTTCATTTTCAAACCAGAATTGAGCCATTAAAAGATAGGCAGCATTATTTTTGATCTTGATTGAATATCCTTCTTTTACTTTTGGAGCCTCGGAGAATAAGTCAGCCTGCGAATCTACCATTGCGGATGCCATCTGTCCGGATGCTGCAATTTGGGCTTCTGATTCTGACTTGATCCGTTGTTCTTCGGCTAATTTTTCAAGTCTTTCTTTTTCTTCTGCCTGACGGGTTTTTTCAGCCTCTTCATCTTCAAGTGCTTTTTTCTTTCTTGCATCCTCGTCAATAATGGCCTGTAATCTTGCTTTTTCAGCTTCCTCTTCCTTGCGTTTATTTTCGGCTTCAAGTGCGAGTTTCTTCGCGGCATCTTGTTCCCGATCAGCTTTCCTTTTATCCCATGCAGCTTGAATTGACGCTCTTCTTTGTCGTTCAGCCTCAATAGCTTTCAGTTCAATTTCCTTTAATCTTTGAGCTTCAAGCTCATCAAGTTGTTGCTGTTTTGATGGGATCATGTCCAGAATCTCACGACCGAAGTCTTCGATGTCTTTTCTGAATACAGTCGGACCCGAAAGAACTAATGCCTGATTAATTGGACTGACTATCGCATTATACTCTTCAAGTGTATGATATTTCAATTCCGGAACACGGATGCTGAAATTAAATATTCCATTTGAAACATTATTCGAAAATTGCGAAATTTCTCTTTCCGCCAACTTTATCGTTTCGAGATTCAATGCGTTAAACCAATCTGTTTTATCAGTTTTAAACTTCAAGACAAAGTTTGTGTACTCTGATGAATACGAGATCCTGTAATTTTTTGTAATTTCAATAGCTTCGGTTTCTTTGGCTAATCTTAACGCAGCCTGACGTTCGAGTTCCTGACGCTCCTGCATTTTTTTGGTAGCGTAATCATCTCTTAACTTTTGACAAATTGCGATTGATGCCGGTATTTCAGATTCAAGGGCAGTAAATTCTTTGGCGATTGCAGTCATAATCTGAGTGAATGGGCTTCGCCTTTCTTTCATTGTAACGACCGTTTTCTTTGCCCTAGAAATATACTCAGATAGCTGGGTATCCATTACGTCATCCATTTTCACTTTAGCCAAATCGCTTAATTCGTTGGCTTTGGCTATTGCCTTATCCCGACTGTTCCTGTTTTCTTCAAGTACTGCCGGTGCAGAAGAAATAAGCTGCTTAAATTCTTCCACCCTTACGATTTCTTCTGTCATGTTAAAAAACTTTATCGTCTGGATTTTCTTCTTTTTTTATGACTACAGTAGCCTGTTCGTTTTTTGGAGCAGAAAATGATTGCTGTTCTTCTGGGTCGTCATCTTCCAAAACCGCATTCCCGGAAACCTTAAGTTTTGTGTAAGCTCTCATGGCATGTTTGATACATTTTGCTTCAAGAAATCCGGGATCGATCTGACCTGAATTGGCAGCATATAAAGCATTCGCACTTGGATTGGGGTTATTCTGAGTTGCTTTTGGAGTTGAAAATTTCATCAACCTTGCAATGTCATCTTCAAGTAACCACTTGAAGTCAATACCATTGTGCGGAAGCACAATGGAACACCATACTCCAAAAATTTTTGTGGATTTTCTCGGAATTGCCGGAATGTAATCAACCATCAATTCACCGCGTTCATTTGTTTTTGGCTGGAATTTATCGCCTTCGTAAAGAACAATAGGATTGTTCATCCGAATAATCTGACCAGATTTGATTCGCATATTCAACTCCCCATAGGCGGTAATAACAAATCTGGCTACTTTTACCCAATTATCTTTACCATCTTTGGGTTGATTTGCGTTTCTGGCCTCCAAATATGCTTCTGATTTTGCTCCTGGTTGAAGCGATAAGCCATTAATGGCAGCTTCCAAAAATGAACTGTAAATACTCAACCCGGTTGATTCTTTCAGCCACTCGTTTTCAGAAATGAGTTTTTTGCAGTAACGGGATTCTTTTTCATAAACAGAATCAGCGTCTTTTTCTGACATTTTATGAACCCCGGTCAAGATGTTGATGAATGATTTCCTTACCGGTTCTTGGTCGATAATGTCTGCCTTTTTTGGCACGTCTAAATTTGGTCTTTCCATGATCTTATTTTATTTTAAAGTTGAAATTTGCATTGATTCAATTACGGATTCAATATCAACAAAACGAAGGAATCCATAATCTTTATTGATTTGGTCTGTGATTTTTTTCTTTATTTTAGAAATACACTTTTGCGGATCTTCCAATGAGTACATAGTTGCAAAAATACCATTAGCCCAATAAGTTTCTTTGGTTTTTATGCTTACAAAAATATCTTCAATGTATCGGTTGTAAGAATCTTTTCTTTGATCTTCCAATTGCCTATCAAACATAGAAACCCATGGGTCGGACAATACCGTCTTATATTTTGTTTGGTGGACTATTTTTAGTTCTTCAACAAAAATCCCATGTTTGTTCATGCCAGAGTTATTCTTCATTGTTTCTTCAGTTCGTATATTAACCTCAATTTTATATACGATCTGACCTTTTTTAGTCTGTAATTTAAATTTTGGCTTCATTTGCGGATTTACGTTTAAGTGACGCATAGGTGTAATGAAGAACTTTTTTGAACGTAAAAACATGCTTGTTCTTTTTCAAAAAACGCTTAATTCCGTCAGCCGTTTTTTGAATAACTTGTTCGTCATTCAAAATTGGTATTAACTGAGTAAAAATTTCGCCGTGTAATTTTCGGTTATTAAACTTTGGATTATCGACACCATGCCGAATTGATCTTCTTGCCGATGGAAGAAATGTTGCATCGCCTAATGTTGAAACTTTTCCGGTTAAAGCGTTGCGGTATAATTCTTTTCCGTTTTTGTTTTGAGTACCTGTTTTTACTAGCATAATTATAATTTTTAATTGGATTATTTGATTGGTCAAAGGTATGTATATATATTTATTT
>JAJFVH010000214.1 GCA_021371875.1 Bacteroidales bacterium | reverse complement strand
CGATGACTTGCCACTCTGCTCCCAAACGTAGTAAACGTTCGTACAATTTATAACTGCTTTCTTCCATAATTCTTATCATTATTCTAAAAACAAAAGTAGCTAATTTATCCTTGTTTCACACGATTAACGATTAAACCATAAAAAATAGTTTTATGTTTTGCAAAGAAAAAGGCTCAAAAGTGATTTTTTTACTTTTGAGCCTTTGGATATATTTGATTGTGACTGTTTTATTATTTCAGAGCCTGTTCGAAATCGGTAATTAAATCGTTTACTTCTTCAAGTCCGACTGAAATACGGATAGTTTTTTCCGAAACAGTCATTAGTTTTTTTACTTCGGATGTAAATGTTCCGAAGATGGTGCTGGCGGGATGAATAGCTAATGTTTTATTGTCGAACAGATTGGTGGCGCGTTTAATGAGTTTTAGTTTATTCATAAAACTGAAACAAGCTTCACGCGATGCCAGGTCGAAAGTGAACATGGCTCCGGGATATTCACCAAACTGCTTTTTGCTGAGTTCGTAGTATTTATTTGTAGGCAAACCGGTGTAATTAACCGATTCTACAGCAGGAAGTTTCTCTACCCGGTTTACAAATTCCAGGCAAGTTTTTGTGGATTTTTCGTAACGTAGCGATAAAGTTTCCAGCCCCAAAGTTTGCATATAGGCTACTTGCGGAGTCATATAAGCGCCCAGATTACGATGAATTTCTTTACGCAATTTGGCTGTAAATGCTGCCTTGCCGAATTCTTTGGCTGTAGAATGCAATTTAGGTGATGCTATCCAGTCGAAATTACCATAATCCAAAATTAATCCCCCCAAACTTGTCGCTCCGCCTGAAATATATTTGGTGCTCGAAACGATTTCGATATCCACCCCAAATTCCTGTGCATTGAAAGCACAAAACGGAACAATGGTGGTATCTGCAATCAATGGAACTCCTTTTTGTTTGCAAATTGATGAAATTGATTTTAAATCAACAACTTCCATTTGCGGGTTGGTTATGATTTCCAAAAAAACAGCACAAGTGTTTTCATCAATTTGCGCTTCCACTTCATCGGCATTAGTCAAATCGCAAAACCTTGTTTCAACTCCAAAGGCAGCCATGGTAGAAGTGAAAAAAGAATAGGTATTTCCGAATAAATGGCGTGAAGTTACTATATTGCTTCCCGTTTGTGCAATGTTGATAATGGTGTTTGAAATGGCAGCCATTCCCGAATTTAAAGCCGTTACGCTGTAAGCCCCGCTTATCGCTTTTACACGCTCTTCGAAATACTCTACCGTCGGATTGGTAATACGCGAGTAAGTGTGATCGGCAACTTTGCCCGTGAATGCCAGTTCCATTTGTTCGGCGGTTTCAAACTCGTAAGCCGCCGAATTGTAAACAGGCATACTCAAAGCATTGTAGGCATCGGCTTTTGCATAATCAGTATGCAGTATTTTCCCGTTTAATGAAAGTTCTTCGTCCATAATCTCTCCCTAACCCCTCCCAAAGAGGGCAATATTCTGTAAAATCAAAGTTTTTTTCTTAGAACAATATTGTATTGAAATCCTTTTCGCATTTCTGTTAAAACGGATACTCAATTCTTTTATTAAATACACATAGCTTCTTTCTCCCGTTTTTTCGCCTCATTTGGAGGGGTTAGCGGAGGTTTCATCGTAATTTTGCTCCCAGTTTGTTTTCAAAATTACCTGACAATTTCTTCATAATGGATTCAATCTGGCTGTCGGTAAGTGTTTTAGTTTCATCCTGCAATAAAAAACTTACAGCATACGATTTTTTACCGGCTTCTAAGTTTTTGCCTTCATACACGTCGAACAACGTTACTTTCTTCAGTAATTTGCGCTCGGTTTCGTAAGCTATTTTTTCTATTTCGGCAAAAGTTACGTTTTTGTCGAGCAACAGGGCTAAATCGCGTTTTACTTCGGGATATTTTGATGTTTCCGAATATTGAACCTTATGATTCCCTAATTCTGCAAGAAGGGCGTTCCAGTTCAGGTCGGCATAAAACACTTCCTGATCAATATCCATTAGTTTGCGAATTTTCGGGTGAACAATTCCATAAACAACTAATTTGTTCCCTTTCGGGCCGTAAACGGTCAAGGCTTCGCTCAGTAAATCGTCGGCATATTCGCCTGTAACCAATTTACGTAAATTGAAACCAAGCCGACGGAAAATATTTTCAATATAAGCCTTCAATTCGTAAATGCTTGTCTTCTGATCAGGAGTAGTCCACGATTGCCCGTATTTATTGCCGGTGAGCCACAGTCCCAAATGGTAATCTTCGGAATAAGCTGACAAGACTTCGCCTTCTTTGTGGTTTTCAGGATGATAATAATAGCAATTTCCAAATTCGTAAAATTTCAAATCCGCATTTTTCCGATTCACATTGTGGTTGATGTTTTCCAATCCGCCAAAAAGCAAAGTCTGACGCATAACATTCAGGTCGGAACTCAGGGAGTTTATAATTTTCACGCTGTGAGCTGCCGGAAACGAAGCCAGGTTGCTATAATATCCGCCTTTGGTAAGCGAATTGTTTAATATTTCGTTGAATCCTTGGGCAGTCAGTTGTTCGGCAATCAGGTTTTGGAGTTTATGACTGTCGGGTTTCGAAATGTAGCTGAGGTTAGACATCAGTTTTTCACCTATTTCCACGTTGTTGTAACCATAAATGCGTAGTATATCTTCGATTACGTCCACATCGCGCTGTACGTCAACACGGTAAGCCGGAACATGAAGCACATAGCCTTCGCCGGTACGACTCACAATTTCCATTTCGAGTGCGCCGAGAATGGTTTCAATATTTTCTTTGCCGATTTCTTTGCCAATCAGCGAATTGATTTTTTGTAACGAAATTTTCACTTCGAAAGGTTTTACTTCGTCGGGGTAAACGTCTACAATTTCACTCGAAATTTGTCCGCCTGCCACCTCCTGAATCAGCAAAGCGCAACGTTTCAATACATAAATAGTATTTGTAGGGTCGCAACCGCGTTCGAAGCGGAACGAAGCATCGGTGTTCAGCCCGTGACGACGAGCCGTTTTACGGATAAAAACCGGATTGAAATAAGCGCTTTCCAAAAATACGTTTTGAGTGGTTTCGGTAACTCCCGAATCCAAGCCTCCAAATACACCTCCGATACACATAGGCGCTTCGGCATTGCAAATCATCAAATCGGCGGCGTTCAGTTTCCGTTCAATGCCATCGAGTGTTACGAAGGTGGTTCCTTCGGGCATACATTTTACGTGGACTTCACCACCTGCAATCTTGTCGGCATCGAAAGCGTGAAGCGGTTGACCCAGTTCATGAAGTACGTAATTGGTAACGTCCACAATATTATTGATGGGTCGAAGTCCGATAACCAGCAGGGCATTTTTCAGCCAATCGGGCGATTCGGCTACCTGTACACCCGAAATAGTCACGGCCGAATAACGCGGACAAGCTTCCGGATTTTCAATTGTTACGGGAATAGTGAGATTTGTATTTTGAACGGCAAAAGCATCTACCGAAGGTTTGGTGAGTTTTACCGATGAATCTTTTAATGCAAAATAAGCGGCTAAGTCGCGTGCCACACCGTAATGCGAAGCAGCATCAATACGATTGGGAGTTATATCTACTTCAATCAGATAGTCGCTTTTAATACCGTAATAATTTTTGGCTAAAGTACCAACCTGTGCTTCGACCGGCAAAACAATAATGCCATCGTGGCTGGTTCCGATCCCGATTTCGTCTTCGGCGCAAATCATTCCCATCGATTCCACACCACGTATTTTAGAGCGTTTAATGGTGAAACTTTCATCGCCCGAATAAAGTTTTGTTCCCACGGTTGCCACTATCACTTTTTGTCCGGCAGCCACGTTCGGGGCGCCGCATACAATTTGCAGAGGCTCTTCGCCGCCGATATTGACGGTGGTAACATGTAGGTGATCGGAATTTTCATGGTTAATGCAAGTCAGCACTTCACCGATAATCAATCCTTCCAATCCGCCCTTCACGGTTTGAACTTCTTCCACTCCGCCCACTTCCAACCCGATAGAGGTAAGCGCTTTTCCTAATTCTACGGGCTCAACGTCAACATTAATGTATTGTTTCAACCAGTTATACGATATGTTCATAAAGTCAAATGTTTAATTCTCAATTGTAATGCGATGCAATTGTGTTAATTTGAGTCATTTTTTTTTGAAGTTACAAAGATAGGCATTTTTTGTAAAATAAAGTTTTTAAAAATATATAGTGTCAGAAAGAAAACTCGGCGTTTTCTTGCAAACACTATATAAGAATTAAACGGTTCATGATTAGCTCAATATTCACAAATCATCGGACGACCGATTGAAATTCTGCAACTTGCTAAAATAAAATCAGGTTAAATCTTTCGATGACTATCATATACTTAATTGTTTATTCACGAATTTATGGATTTATAATGAAAGTCTCGTTTCAGAAAATTTATAGATGGAGCAACTTTTCAGAATGGACTCTTAGATAGTAAAAAAAAAGTAAATAATAGAATTGGATACGAAAATAATGCACATTTTGTTTTTGATTGTGTATTAATTCATTATTTTTGTGTCGGTTTAGTCAATTTCATTGAAAAACAAAATTAACATGATACAGGAAAATTTTATTCGACTATTTGAAGATTCGTTCCGCATGAATTGGAATTTATCCGGTTTCAGCAACTACGGAGAGGAAACAACGTTGACCTATGCCGACATAGCTAAACGAGTTGCCCGCTTACATATACTTTTCGATCAATGTCATATTCAGCAGAATGATAAAATTGCTTTAATCGGGCGTAATAATGCCAATTGGGCGGTAACCTACCTGGCTACTGTAACTTATGGGGCAATTATTGTGCCGATCTTACAGGATTTTAATCCGAATGATGTTCATCATATCACTAATCATTCCGAATCAAGATTGCTTTTTACCGGCGATAATATTTGGGAAAACCTGGAAGAAGAGAAACTAACCACCGTTAAAGCTGTTTTTTCGCTCACGGGATTTAATTGCATTACTTTACTGAATAAAGAACCGAAACCCGAAACTGAAGAAAACCAGATTCATGAGCAGTTGGTTGTAAAATATCTTCAGCCCGATTATATCAACAGTTTATTTCATGCCAAATATCCACACGGTTTTCATCGCGATCATGTGCGCTATGTTGACAAACCTAACAATGAGATAGTATCTATCAACTACACTTCAGGAACAACCGGTTTCAGTAAAGGTGTAATGACGAGCGGAAACGCACTGGCTGGGAATATTACATTCGGATTCCGTACCAAGTTAGTCGGGCCCGGTTATCGAATAGTTTCATTCTTACCTTTAGCCCATGCCTACGGTTGTGCGTTCGACTTTCTTACGCCGGTTTGTGCCGGAAGTCATATTCATTTTATCGGGAAAACCCCCTCGCCTAAAATACTTTTAAACGCATTTGCCGAAATAAAGCCCAGTGTGATTTTCTGTGTCCCGCTTATTATCGAAAAAATATATAAAAAACAAATTCAACCGCTGTTGGCAAAACAATCCATGCGCTGGGTATTGAGTATTCCTTTTCTCGATCAGCCGGTATTGGCTCAGATACGTAAAAAATTAGTCGATGCTTTTGGTGGCGAATTTTCCGAAATTGTTGTCGGAGGAGCGCCGATGAATGCTGAAGTAGAGGAGTTTTTCCACAAAATTAAATTTCCGTTCACTATCGGATATGGAATGACCGAATGCGCTCCTTTGATAAGTTATTCGAATAAAAAGGATTTTGTACCCAAGTCGGCAGGTAAAATACTCGACATTATGGAGGTGCAAATTTTACATCCTGATCCGGAAACAGGAGTCGGAGAGATTTGTGTCCGCGGCGAAAACGTTATGTCGGGTTATTATCGCAATCCCGAGGCTACTGCAAGCATGCTCGATGCTGAGGGTTGGTTGCATACGGGTGATCTGGGAACTGTTGATGAAGGTGGAAATATATTTATCCGCGGGCGGAATAAAACGATGATTCTTGGTGCGAGCGGTCAGAATATTTATCCTGAAGAAATTGAAGCCCGGCTAAACAATATGCCTTATGTCATGGAGAGCCTCGTAATAGAAAGCAACGGACGTTTGATTGCATTGGTTTGTCCCGATTACGAAGCAGTTGATGCCGAACATTTGGACCAGAATCAGCTTGAAGAAGTAATGGAAGAAAACCGCAAAATGCTCAATTCTGTTGTTGCTTCTTATGAAACTGTTTCGAAAATACAGCTTTATCCACATGAGTTTGAAAAAACCCCTAAAAAAAGCATTAAGCGTTATTTGTATTCAGCCGGATTTTAGAATGATAAATAGTCTGTAAATCAGTATAGTATAAAAACAAGAACAAAGAAACAAAAAAAAATAAAAAATAATTGATAAATAATAAACAGGATATGAAAATTTGATGTAATTTTGCAGCGATTTTGAATTGCAAAATAAAACATGTTAAATTTTTAAAGGTTTAAAAAAATGAAAAAAGTATTTTTGTTTTTTGCTGTAGTTATCGCTTTTGCTTCATGTGCTCCTAAAGCAACTGAAGAAGCTACTCCTGCTGAAGATTCAGTAGTTGTAGTTGATACTGTAGCTGTTGTTGACACTGCTGCTGTCGACACAACTGTTGCTGCACAGTAATTAAAACTAACGTAATCTTTATTACGGAAATTGATGTCGGTATGAACTCTAATTCATTCCGACATTTTTTTTGGAGAATAAGTACAGATATAAGATTCAGATAATCAATGTTTTGTGCGCGACCCGATGAAATCTAAACGAAAGAGTGCACTCTAACGCAAAAAAAAATTAAAAAAAAACGATATTTATTAATGTTTATTCGAAAAATGTTGTAATTTTGTCTCGATTTTGAATTGCAAAAAGAAACATGTTAAATTTTAAAGATTAAAAGAAAATGAAAAAAGTATTTTTATTTTTTGCCGTAGCTATGGTTTTTGCTTCTTGTGCTCCTAAAGCAACTGAAGAAGCTACTCCTGCTGAAGATTCAGTTGTAGTTGTTGATACTGTAGCTGTTGTTGATACTACTGCTGTTGACACTGTAGTAGCTCAATAATTTACGTTATTGCAAAAAATGCTTAAGGCATTAAAAGTCCGTTAATTAATTAACGGACTTTTTATTTTTTATTTTATGCCATTCAAAGCTTTTTTTGTACTTTTGCAGACTTTAATAATTATATGATAATGTTACGAATAGCAGTACAGGCAAAAGGACGTTTATACGACGAAACCATGTTGCTTCTAACCGAAGCCGGAATAAAATTAGAATCAGGGAAAAGATTATTGTTGTTATCTGCAAGAAACTTTCCTTTGGAAGTGTTATTCCTGCGCGATGATGATATTCCCCAGTCGGTAGCCGATGGTGTGGCAGATATCGGAATAGTGGGCGAGAATGAATATGCTGAAAAGAAGAAAAAAGTAATAGTTACAAAACGGCTGGGATTCAGTAAATGCCGGTTATCGCTGGCAATACCCAAAGAAGTTGAATACCCCGGAATTTCATGGTTTAACGGGAAAGTGATAGCTACTTCGTATCCTGAAATTCTGAAAGATTTTATGACCAAAAATAATATTGAAGCCGATATTCATGTCATAACAGGTTCAGTTGAAATTGCTCCGAACATAGGATTATCCGATGCCATTTTTGATATAGTCAGTTCGGGAAGTACATTGGTTACCAATCATCTGAAAGAAGTTGAAGTGTTGATGAAGTCGGAAGCTTTGCTGATTCAACATCCCGATTTAACAGCCGAAAAACAAACTATTCTTAACGAACTGTTGTTCCGTATCGAGTCTGTACAGATGGCAGAAGATAAAAATTATGTTTTGATGAATGTCCCCACGGAAAATATCAATAAAATAATTGAAGTTTTACCTGGCATGAAAAGTCCGACAATTATGCCGCTGGCAAAAGAAGGCTGGAATTCTTTGCATGCAGTTATCGATGAAAAAGGTTTTTGGGATATTATAGGAAAACTGAAAGCGCTTGGTGCTGAAGGTATTTTAGTCATTCCAATTGAAAAAATGATTTTATAGTTCTATTTCAGTTTGTTGTAAAACATTATTTTTAATGAGTAAAAAATCGGGGACAAATGAAATAATGTATAATCTTTGTATCGACCAGGGGAACTCAAGTACAAAAATTGGCATTTTTAAACAAGATGTATTGTTAGAAAGCCATGTTTACGAAATATTAGGTGTAACCGAGATTTCCGAAATTATTTCCCGGCATTCCGTTAATAGTTGTATTTTATCGAGTGTAATTGCCAATAATAATGAATTGATAAATTACCTGGAAAGTACGTTTGTTGATTTTATTTTGTTAAACGATAAAACTCCTGTTCCTGTTATAAATCGGTATGCCACTCCTCAAACTTTAGGGAAGGATCGTTTGGCAGCAGTAATTGGCGCGGCCTATTTACAGCCGGAAACCGATTTGTTGGTGGTTGACGCCGGAACGTCCATAACTTACGATTTTATCGATGCACAGAAAGTATATCGGGGCGGAAATATTGCACCAGGAATTGATATGCGGTTACGGTCGTTACATGAATTTACCCAAAAGCTCCCTTTGGTTAAAGCCGAAAATAATAGTCCGTTGTTGGGGACGGATACTCAATCTGCCATACTTTCGGGAGTTTTGTATGGTATTGTTTTTGAGATAAATGGTTATATTGATGCTTTAAA
Organism: Bacteroidales bacterium; assembly: GCA_021371875.1. Taxonomy (GTDB): domain Bacteria; phylum Bacteroidota; class Bacteroidia; order Bacteroidales; family Paludibacteraceae; genus Paludibacter. The sequence goes on along the minus strand of JAJFVH010000214.1, from coordinate 5,394 downwards.
GATTAAATATCCTGAACTTTCAACTTTTTTAACAGGTGGTAGCACTTTTTACTTTGATACAAAGCTAAAAAATCCCATCTTTGCAGAAAAAAATTTAGTATTAATCGGACTCAACCGCATCCTTCAATTCAATGTTCAAAAATAAAATTTTTCGTCTCGGGTTTGCATTATTTATGTTAAGTCAAGTAGTTGTAAGTCAAAACAATACGAATTCGCCCTATACACGGTTTGGTTACGGTGATATAAGTGATACAAATTCAGGTGAGCAACGTGCAATGGGAGGACTCGCTTTAGGTTCGCGCTCTAAACTTGGTATTAACACGGTTAACCCTGCATCGTATAGTGCCGTTGACAGCATGACTTTTATGTTTGATATCGGGATATCAGGACTTATTTCCCGCTTTTCGGAAGATGTGGGCAATACAACTAAGTTTAATGCAAATCTTGAATATATCACTATGCAATTCCCTTTATGGAAAAACGTGGGGTTTAGTGCGGGTTTATTGCCTTATTCGTTTTCGGGATACAATTTTTATTCAACTTCCGATTTGCCTTATGAATTATACCCCGACACGGTTACAGCAACACAATATTTTAACGGGAAAGGTGGTATAAACCAGGTTTATACCGGCTTGTCAATCAATTTATTCAATCATATCTCTGTAGGATTAAATGCCTATTATATGTTTGGAAGTTCGATAAACTCCAGACAATTAAGTTTTAATAACAGCGGATTTTATCCATCTTTTCAATATGATTCCATTACTGTCAGCAGTTTTCGCTTTCGTTATGGATTGCAGTTTTACAATACATTCGCGAAAAAACATGATATAACTTTAGGTTTGATTTACGAAGCTAAAACAAATTTAAACGCAACATATTCAGAAATGACGGGAAGTATTGAGTCGGAACTAACCCCCTATCAGGAGGTGTTTACTAAATTTGAAACTCCTGAAATGTTTGGTGTAGGATTAAACTATCTTTATGATAAGAAGTTAACGCTGGGTGTTGATTATTCATTGCAAAAATGGGGCGAAGCCCTATATCTTGGGGTTACCGATACATTAAGTAATCGCTCTAAAGTAGCTTTTGGGGCTGAATTTATTCCCAATCCCCGAGGCCGAAAATATTTTGAACAAATCCGGTACCGTGCCGGTTTTAATTTTAGCGATCCCTATTACAAAATTGATGGATTGGTTCAACCCAAAAATTTTGGTATAACTTTTGGTATGGGATTGCCATTGAAGAATAGCCATACGGTAATAAATACAACATTCGAATATGGTAAAATCGGCACAACCGGTTTACTTCGTGAAGATTATTTTAAATTTACTTTAAATGCCACTTTTAACGAAAACTGGTTCTTTAAACGAAAACTGTAAAAATAACAACAAAATAAATAATTAGGAAGATGAAAACAAGAAATTTACTTGTACTTGTTCTGAGTATGGTAATGTTTACTAATTGCTTCGCTCAAAAAGAGAACAAAAAAAACAAAAAAGACAAAAACGTTGAAACTACTGAAGTAGCAGCTCCCGAAACACCTGCCACCGTTGATGAAACTCCGGTTGTAACTGATGAATGTTTAGTGAACATTAGTTTGTTTAACGAATCGGCTAAAAACAAACAATATGCCGATGCTTTGGCGCCATGGAATGCTGCTTATACTCAATGTCCGGGTGCAAACAAGGCTATTTACAGCAGGGGACGTGAAATTGTTCAATGGGAATTGTTGCAAACCAAAGATGCAGCTTCGTACCAAAAAGTGTTTGATAAACTGATGGGAATGTATGATAGTCGTATCAAGTATTTTGGTAATGATGAAAAATATCCTACGGCATGGATCTTGGGGCTAAAGGGATTGGATTACGTGACTTTTGCAAAAAACGATGAATTGAAAAAACCTGCTTACGAGTGGCTCGAAAAATCAATCGATGGTTTGAAAGAAAACTCGGAATTGGAAGTAATGCGTATATTTATGGTGTTGTCGAATGCAATGTACAAAGCAGATCCCACTGCACATGGTGAAAAATATATTGCTGATTATATTAAAGTAAATACTATTCTTGAAAATATTGCAGGTAATCCTGAACAAAGAAATGCAGAAGCTGCAAGCCAGTTAAAACCGAGTCTTGACCTGATATTTGCACAAAGTGGAGCAGCCGATTGTAATACTTTAGATGGACTATATAAAGATAAAGTAGCTCAGAACTTATCAAATCTTGAATATCTGAGCAGTGTTGTCGGGTTTTACAAACGTATTCGTTGCGTCGATTCCGATGTTTATTTCAAAGCTGCAGTTGCTGCCCATAAAATTCAACCAACCGCTGAATCGGCTAATGCTTGCGCCGAAATGGCTTTCAAGAAAAATGAATATTCACGATCAATCGGTTTCTACGAAGAGGCTACAAGGTTATCTTCCGATAAGCTCGAAAAGGCTGAATATCAATATAAAATAGCTCAAATTTACAGTAATATCGACAATTATTCAAAAGCAAGAGAAGCTGCGCGTAACTCTTTAGAATATAATCCTAATAATGGAAAGCCTTATATTTTGATTGGAAAACTTTATGCCGGATCCAATATCTACGATGACCCTGTTTTGAGAAAAACAGTTTTTTGGGTGGCTGTTGATAAATTTCAAAGGGCAAAGCAGGTTGATCCAAGTGTCGCCGATGAAGCTAATGACCTTATTAGACGTTATAGTCCTCATTTTCCATCAAAAGATGATATTTTCTTCAAACCTGAATTACAGGAAGGTCAATCGTTCTTCGTAGGAGGTTGGATAGGTGAAAGTACAGTTTGCAGATAGAAAATTTAAACTGAATTGAAAACTAATTATATTTTATTGATAAAAAACCACATAACAACTGCCATACTGGTGGTTGTTGTGTTGTTTTTTGCCCTTTCGTGTACAAATAATGAGGTTGAGAAAATCGATGCTGTTCTCGATCGTTCTGCCATGCCCAGGCTTCATGCAACAGAGATTACAACAGTTATATCCGATTCAGGTATAACGCGTTATCGTATTTCGGCTCCGCAATGGGATGTTTTCGATCGTGCCAATCAACCTTACTGGGAGTTTCCGGCAGGAATTCATTTCGAACGATTTGATGAAAATCTGAGAGTGGATGCAAACATCCACAGTAAATATGCAAAATTTAACGAAAACGAACAACTTTGGGAATTGAAAGGCAATGTCAGGATGACCAATATCCGTGGAGAATTATTTGAAACCGAACATTTGTTCTGGAATCAGCGCGAAGGAAGAATTTATTCCGACACCATCGTGAAAATCACTCAGGCTAAACATATAATTAATGCAATCGGGTTCGAATCGAATCAACAAATGACCAAGTACATGTTCAGGGAAACCAGAGGAATTTTTCCTGTGGAGGACAAATAAAAAAAGAGCTATCTGTTCAACAGATAGCTCTTTTTACATCTCAATATTCAAAATTTTCCGGTTTTATTTTTGTTATTTGCTTTTCAGCGCTTTTTCGATAGCAGGCTGAACCATAGCTTCCATTACTTCATAACCTTTGGTGGTGCAATGTACCCCATCGGAAGTATATTCGGCTATCATGCCGTTATTGCCATCGTTCATGGCGCTGAAATAATCCAGGTAAACGAAGCCTTTCGTTTGGCAATACTCTTTAATCATCTCGTTCAATTTCGGAATTTTGATATTCGGTTCCATACCTTTTTTCCAGGGATAATCAAATGCCGGCAAAACCGAACACAAAACCACTTTAATTTTGTTGGCATTGGCTACTTCAGCCATCGACGAAAGATTATCCATGATCATTTCGAGTGTCGACGGGCCGGTATTTCCCGCAATATCATTGGTACCGGCAAGAATTACAACTGCTTTCGGTTGAAGTGCAATCACGTCCTGACGGAAACGAACCAGCATTTGTGGGGTTGTTTGCCCGCTGATGCCACGACATAAATAAGGATTGCTTTTGAAAAATTCCGGATGCGCATCTTTCCAACCCTGAGTGATGGAATTTCCCATAAACACAACACGGTTTTCATTTTTTAGCGGGGCGGCAATGGTGGCATTCTCGGCCTGATAACGTTTCAGGTTAGCCCAGTCTTGTGCATTTGCAAAAAGCGACGAGAGTAAGAATGCACACATAAAAATTAATTTTACAATGTTTTTGGATTTCATAATCATCAGATTTTAAATGGAGTCCAAAGTTATATAAAACTATTTATATTCTGACATTAAAATGGTTTGAATTTTTGATTTTTCATTCTTCCCTATTTTAATCATACAATCCTGAATACGTTTGCGGAATTTCCAGCAGGTCATTTGGTTCAATCCCAACTGGTCGGAATAGTTGTATGATGAAAATTCATTGCCGAGTACACAAACATTATATGCAATAAAAAAAGCCTTATTTACAGGAAATTTAATGTTGTGGAAAATTGTATTGGCTGTTGCAGATTCTTCTTTTTTGCAGCGCGTACAACGTCGTGACCAGGGAGTTTTTCCCTCGCAATAATTAGTATGTCCGCAATTTCGGCAAGTAAATCCGTCTCTCCATTTCACTTCGGCCACAAATTTTAAAACCTTCTCACTATCGTTAAAAAGCTCTTGCGCAAGTCGGGGTGTTATTTCTTCTTTAAATAACATGATATTCAAACAATTCAGTATATTTGGTAAATAATTTGGTGCAAAGATATAAATAATTTTTAGTGATACTATAATAATTTGAGAATAGTTTATATTTCTAAGGTTTATTAGCAACAAAATACATGTTTTTCAGTGATTAAAGAAAAAAATAGTGATAATATAATAATTTATTGGTGATACTATTGTAATTTGAAAATAATGTTTTATCTTTGCACGGGAAATCAAAGTTATGGGTGTTTCGGACATTACAACCTGATAAAGCATAGCAAATCCAAATAACATAAAGTAAATAACAATGAATGTAGAAGCCATAAACGAACGTTACACGAGCCTAAGTGAGACAAGTTGTTGTTTGTCATGTGGGGGAGCCATTAATTACGCGAAAGCACAAGCAGGTGAAATTTGCGTGGATATGGGAAGCGGACGTGGGAATGATGTGATTCGTTTGGCAGAAGAAGTAGGAGAGAGGGGTTATGTTTACGGTATCGATATTTCAGAAGGAATGATAACCAAAGCCAAAGCTAATCTTGAAAAATTTGAAGTTACAAATGCCGAAATTTTGAAAGCTGAACTTGAAAGCCTTCCTTTAGCAGTTAATTCGGTTGATTTGATTATTTCTAATTGTACCATTAATCACGCTTCCGACAAACCTGCCGTATGGAGTGAAGTGTACAGGATTTTGAAACCGGGTGGACGATTTGTGGTAAGCGATATTTATGCCACACAACCAATAGCTGATGAATATCGCAACG
>JAJFVH010000096.1 GCA_021371875.1 Bacteroidales bacterium | reverse complement strand
CAATGTCGTTTAGTTAAGGATTAAGTTGTAATGAATAATGTAAATGGTTCGCCGTAGGCGATAAACAGCAATAGAAAAATGGTAAATCCGTTGTTGAATCTTTCCCCGTAGGGGATGAATTGTTTATCCCCTACGGGGAATGTTGCTGATTTAAACAACTGTTTTTCTATTGATATTAAACCTCTAACGAGGTACTGACCATTGTATGACAAATAGATATTCCTTATCTAAACGACATTGTATTATGTTTATTCGTCCATTTATTTTACTTGTCTTAACCTCTCCCCTTTCGGGTACTCCCCTTTGAAAAAAGGGGAGAGTTTCGGACTGCGGTACATTATTTTCATCTTAATCATTAAAATCACACAAATCACAGTTCAGACTATTTATACACCGTTTTCAATATCACCGTTTTGTTGTTTGCCGTCATATAGAGCATCCCGTCGGCATCATTGTTTATCAGGACATCCTTGGTGGCTGGGGTACGGTCATTGCTCATGCTGTATCCCTTGCGGTCAAAGCTGCCGGGGGCATAGCGGCTGCCACGTTCCTTGTCAAAATCAAGTACCGTCCATGCGGGCAATTGGTACTGCTGGGCATAAGCGCCATCGGCCAAATCCTGGTAACGCAATATCAGCAGCCTGCGCCCCGCCATCGGCAGGAACCCCCATTCGCTGTTCTGGGCATCCGTAGAGCCTGTAAGTACCGCAAAGGAACCGGACAGGTAGGGCTTCGCCCCGAAATTGATATTGAGATAGCTACTAAATGAATTGAGCATCACCGCATTGACCATGTCATAGTGTTGCAGGCTCGTGCTGGATGTTGCCCGCGTATAGAACTGTGCGCCGTCCGGGTCCAATGCCTGTACCCGGTCATAACTGATGACCACGCCCGGGAAATAGCTAAAGGCGGAGGCTTCCGACTTCGTTGCCGTGTTGTACACTTGGGGTGCTGGATCGTTCAGCTCCACGGCGCCGGCACCGTTATAATATTGTACCTTGAAAACATAGCTGTATGCACCGTTGGCGTTCAGGCGGGTGATCAAGGTATTGTTCATATTGAAATAGACATTCCCCAGGCTGTCCGGATACACGCCAGTGGCGGCGAACATTTTTACGCTGTCCATGTCGCCTTCAAAAGGTGAAATATTCGCCAATGTATGCCGGCTTGCATAGATATAATAGGGCGTCTTGTTGAGCACTTCAAAAGTCTTTTGCTGTAAGTCGTAACGGCAAAGACGGTAATAGTTCCAATTGTCGGTAAGGGGTGCTGCGGTGTAGAGCGAAAGATAGAGATAGCGCTCCTGCGGGTCAATGCCGGCACCATTGTACCGGGTAACATTGAACTTGGCTCCGTTTTCCACAAACTGCGAAGCATCCAATACCTGTTCCGTGCTGCCATCGGGCTTCATACGGGTAACCGAATAGGTCGTATTGTTGATAAAATACATATTGCCGTTGCCGCTGTGGCAATACACAATGGAAGAATTGGCGGGATAGTCGGCTATCTTCTGCACCGTCATCTCGTGTGGCAGCAGGCCGCTGCTGGAACTTTCGATGATTTCGATGGCGGGGCCTTCCACCGCAATGCCGGAGGAAGTGACGCTGACGGGACGCCCGGTGCCGATACCCATGGCTTGGGTAATCTCCACCTTGACGTATTGCGTACTGTCGTTGTATCTGCCGAGATCGATATTGGTCAGCCGGCTTTCAAAACCGATGATTTCCGCCTCGGCATCGCCGATACGGATTTTCAATCCATCGCGGATCAGATGCCCCTTGATGGTCATGGTATCACCCACGCCATACACGGCGTCGTAATCCTTCACGATTTCCGGCTGGTGTTTCAGGGTGTCGTAATAGTTGTCCGTCTCGGAACAGGAAGAAAACAATAGGGCGATGAGGCAATATGCCAATCCCGCTAAAACGGGACAAGTAGTGCCAATTAATATCTTCGGGAAGATATACCTGCGTTGTTCGATTGATGATATTATTATCATATAATTTTTTGTTGATTTATTGACATTGTTATGTTGTTTTATTCTAAACATGCTTCGGCTAAATCCTATATTATCCGAAACATACTTCGGATAATGCAATAAAAGTAGTATCTTTGCAGCTGTATTACTTTATTGTTATAGTTATGGATGCTACATTTATTCGTCTGAACCGGCACTGGAGCGGAGATCGGTATGCTTCGCTGTACAAACGCGATGTACTGGAAAGCCTGCTTGCCAAGAAAGACCTGCCCCACATTCAAGTGCTTACAGGCATCCGCCGAAGCGGAAAATCGACTTTGTTTGAACTGCTGATCAACGATCTGATGGATTCGGGCATTGACCCCAGGTCCATTTTGCGCCTGAACATGGACGAACCTGTTTTTACGTTTTTGTGGAATGACCCTTCCGGACTTTATCCGCTGATAGAAAAGGCGGAAGCGCTTACCGGAGTCAAAACGGCTTATCTCTTTTTGGACGAAATACAGCAAGTGAAAGACTGGGAGCTTTTTGCCAAAAGCGCTTACGATACGCAAGGTTTCCGCAAACTGTATATTACGGGTTCCAACTCCGATTTGCTCGAGCGGCAATTTGCCACCTTGCTCTCCGGCCGCTATTTTGCCAATGTGGTACGCCCCTTCTCGTTCCGTGAACTGCTCCGTATGCAAGGCCTGACGGATAAGCTGTCGATACTGACTCACAAAATGGAAGCATTGCGCCTCACAGACCGGTACCTGCAATGGGGCGGTTTTCCCGAAATAGTGCTGCATGAGCTGAGCGACGACGTGAAGACCGAATTGCTGCAAAATTATTATGATTCGATTGTGCTCAAAGACTGTATCGCCTACAACCGCGTGCGCGACGCCGACCTGTTTTACCGCCTGCTGCACTACCTGCTGACCAATGCCGGTACGCCTTTTAAATATGCCACCATAGCAAAAGCCCTGAACAGCAACGAAAATTCGGTGCGCAACTACCTCGCTTATGCTGCAGGAAGTTATGTGCTGGCAGATGTACTGAACTTTTCGTTTTCGCTCAAATCGAATGCCCGTCCAGAACATAAAGCCTATTGCATAGACAACGGACTGATGAACGCCGTGCGCTTCCAATTTCTCGACCAGAAAGGCAAGTTGCTTGAAAACGCGGTATACAATGCTTTGATCGACAAGGGTTACAGCGACATCTCTTTTGTTCGGAAAGCACGGGAATGCGACTTTGTCGTCCGCAAAGACAATGCTTTCCATGCCTTTCAGGTCTGTTACGAACTGACAGATATAAATCGCGACCGCGAAATAGCCGGATTCAACGTTCCTGATATACAAAATATTGCCACGCGAACCCTTATTACCTACAACCAACAGGGCGAAACCGAAGGCGTACGCATAGTACCCTTTTTCTTGTGGTGCGTCGAAGAAGAATAAGGTTTTTCTTATTTGCATCTGCGTAAATCCGTGCAACATCTGTAACATCTTTATCATCTGTGTGCTAAAAACTATAACTTATACTTAAACTAACATACCTGCCCGGATTGTATTCGGAGTAGATGTTATCACCGTAGTCCTTGCGCATAATTCCATCGGCATCTGTTCCCAAATCCACAGGGTCGTGCTGTTTCTCGTATTCATTGGAGAAGTTGTAATCCTCCGCCACTTTTATCGCTTCCTTCAGGATATTCTGCACCGTGAATTTCATCTGCAGCCCTTTCCCGATGCGTTGCGTATAAGAGAAGTCGAGCAGGTTGCGGGGTAATTCAATCAAACTGCCGCGCATCTCCGGGCCATTCATATAGGTATTTGATTTGTATCCCATTCCGGCGGCATAGATATTCTCGCCCACCGTGTTGTAGATCAGGGCAATCTTGCTGCCCCACGAAGCGTTGTCGTAGTAAAGCCCCGCATTCACCAAGTAAGGTGCCTGCCCCTGCAAGGGACGCTCTCTGATGATGAAAGTATTGTCATACGTATCGTCGAATTTCACCTTACTGTCAATCCACGAGGCATTGGCAATAAGGGAAAGGTTACGGAAGAAGCCCAACGGAATAAAATCGAAAGACTTGCGTACTTCCACTTCCAGCCCTTTCACACTGGCAGACGAAGCATTCCGGTAAGTAATGCGGGGAAAAGGATAACCACCGGTGGAACGGCTCGTGTTGTTGATGCGCTCGATAGGCTTGTCAATATCCTTCCGGAAGACGCCTACACTGATGGCATCGCCCTTGTTCTGACCGGGATAGAACTCCAGACGGAGGTCGTAGTTGTCTACTTTCGCCGAAACCAAGCCCGGGTTACCTTCGATTACCTGGTTATTCTCGAAATCGAATTCCCGAAACGGGGATACTTCCCGAAACTCGGTACGGTTCACCGTTTTGCCGTAAGCAGCACGGAATACGAGCGATTCCATGGGGTGCATTGAGAGGTTGACCGAAGGTAGCCACGACTTGGTAGGGTTATCTACCAGAATAGGTACGTTCAAAGAAGTATAATTTCCCGGGGGAAGGGCAGCGGCTATTTTCTGACGGTTATACTCGTAACGCAAGCCGCCGCTAATTTCCACCAAACGATTGGCCGGCGTGAAATTCAGCAGGATGTAAGCACTGTTGTTTTGCTCCGTTCCGCGGTAGGTATCGCTGCCGGAAGTACGGTCGAACACCTGCAGGCCGGTATAATCATCATTCAGGTATTTCTCGCTCCACACTTCCGGCAAATCCTGCAGGCGGAAGCGTACCAGCTCGGCGTTTACATAATGGTTGTAGTCTATCCTGTCCACATCAGGATCGGCAATATTCGCTTCGTGCACCGTATAAACGCGCCTGTCCATGGAACGGGATTTCCATTGATGGAAGGTTCCGGCTTTGGCGCTGAGCCAGGGGGTGAATCTGAAAGTGTAATCTACCGAACCGTTATATACCCCTTCGCTGTTACGGCTCCAGAGGCGGGAAATGATGCCCTGCGTAAGCGGAACGGTCATGTCATCGTCCGACATCTGTTTACTGTATCCCCTTGCCCGCCATTGCAACCCTGCATCGCCTATGGCAATATCAGGGTTGACACCCGTCAGGCGGATGACGCGCTGATCCGGCGTTTCCTGGCGGCTGTAAGAATAACCGCCGTTCCACTCCAGCTTGTGCCTCCCGTTGTCAAAGTAGTGCACTCCTCCCAGATTGCCGGCATACAGGAAACGCTGGTTGTACGACAGAACGATGTCTTTGTCTATTTTGTATCCTTCCGGTGAAATCAAATGGAGGGTGCTTTCACTGTTGCGGATGTTGGTATTGTCCACCCCTTGTTGAAGGATGAAGTTCTTAAAACTGATCTTGCTGCTGTCCGACAAGGCGTAAGTGAAGTTTTGCAGCAGGTTGAGCTGCGCGGTGTTGCCGTTACGGTTCTCCCAACCCATTTTGTCATTGGATTGAACTGATTCGTAACCGTTGCCTTGCTGGCGCCACATGTCCGCTTTCAGGTTGTCGTTCTTATAGCTGAAGGAAGTCAGCGACGAAAGGGTTTTGCCAAACACGTTCCACGCATCGTAGTAGTTTGCCGTCAATTGCATATTAGGCAACGCCGTCTTTTTCCCGTAATACAAGGTGGGGTTGAAGGCTTTCGCATATTCCGAAGGTTTTAAATCCGCTTTATGCAGGCTGCCGTATCCGGGCAAGACGGAAGGGAGTTTTCGCGTGCCGTCGTCGAATCCGAGAAAATCCCATTTGCCGCCGTTGTAAGTTAAAAAGTTCCGGTTAAAGGAAGTTCCCTCTCTGTAACCCAACTGGAAATCAATATCAAAATGACGTACGGCCAAGGCGTCTTTGGTATAAATTTTTACCACCCCTCCAGTAGCGTCGGCTTGCACATCGGGCGAAGCGGTCTTCTGCACAATGATACGATCAATGACCCTGCTGGGTATTAAATCAAGAGCAAATGAACGGCTGTTCACTTCGGTACTGGGCGCTATATTATCGTTTAATATTGTAAGATTATAGCGTGGGTTTAAACCTCGCACTATGACGAATTTGTCATCTACAATGCTTACCCCTGAAACGCGTTGCACAGCCTGTGCCGCATTGCGGTCGGCACTGCGGCTTATCTGCTCAGAAGAAATTCCTGAAGCCACTACCGTTAATCCTTTAATCTCTGAAGTCAATAGTTTTTCGGTGGTATGCGGTACGGCGCTACGGGTACGGCGGACTACTTTTACTTCTACTTCGTTGAGCACTATGCTTCCGGACATCTTCACATCGTAGTTATTGGTTTCTCCGTTTTTCACCGTTACCTCCGTATTTTCCGTTTTAAATCCCACGTATGAAACTTCCATGGATACTTTTCCTGCCGGCACTTTGGGTATAGTATAGTAGCCGTTGAAGTCGCTCACCGCGTATTGTTTGGTGGATAAACGGATGGCAGCACCGGGCAGGGGTTCCGAAGTTTCGGACTCCACAATACGGCCGCGGAGGGTACCGGAACCGGAGGGGGTGGATTGAGTTTTTGTTTCTGCTATTTTTTCAATCAGATAGGATTGTTCGGCTGTTTTTTTGTAAGAGAGTCCTGTGGTTTGCAGCGTAGCATTTAAAGTTTGCTCGATAGTGAAACTATTAATATTTAAAGCGGGAACTTCTATGTTGGCAACTTGTTTGGTATCAAAAACGATATTCTTGTTGTATAAAGTTCCGATATGGTTGAGACGTATCAATAGCTTTTCACGAGGAAACTGTTGAGTCATGACCTGTGCCTGCAAGGATGAGTGGCAAAGAATGATGTAACACAAAATAAGCATTCCCGTGAAAGCGGACTTCTTAGTAAAATTCATTAGTAATTGTATAATTGAGTTATTTATTAATTAGTTGATTTGTGAATTTATATAGCTATTCAGACAATACTACCTGACCGGAGGAAGTGATATTATATTTTACATTATAAAAATCGGCTATGGTATTCATCACTTCATTCAATGATGTCCCTTTGGCAAAAGATGAATTGAGCATAATATCCTTTAAGGCTTTATCCTGAATAACCAAATCAACATGATACTGTTGTTTTAAGCGGAGTTTTAACTCTTCGGCATTGGCACTGTTCAATATCAAGCGCCCATCCCTCCATCCGGCTGCATTTTCGCCATCTGCTACTCCGGTTTTATACTGATTGTTTAGGGTATTATAAATAATTTGTTCGTTAGGAGTGAGCATAGCTAATTGTTTCCCTTGCTGACTGATTTGCACTTTACCTGTCCGTACCGACACCACATTTTCGGCTAACTGCGGATAGGCTTTCACGTTGAAGGAAGTTCCGCGTACGGTGGTGGTCATAACGCCGGTGTGAATGATAAAAGGTTTTTCCGGGTTTTTAGCTACCTCGAAAAAGGCTTCTCCTTCCAGCCATACTTCGCGTTGGTGGCGATTAAATGCATTGGAAGCATAACTGACTTTTGTGCCGCGGTTCAGGTGAATCTTTGAGCCATCGGGAAGCGTGATTTGTTTTATTTGCGCATCGGTGGTTTGGAAAAAAGTGTTCGCATCAGCCATTACGCCGGATTCCGGCTGATTGAAAGTATTGTTTTGAGTGTAATGCAAAACGCCTCCACCCAGGAGTATGAAAATAACTACGGCAGTGGCGTAACGGCGATACCTGTTTCTCCCTATTGGCTGTATAGCAGGTCTCTTCATATCGCGACGAATGTGAGCCGTTACATGCTTACTGACTTTCTTGCGGGCATCAGTTGCTTTGTGCTCATCCATCGGATAATTTTCAATGTTTGTAATGTCCGGTGTCCAGTTATCCAAAGCTTGTTTTGTGGTGTTGCTTATCTGCCCTTGTTCGTAACGTTGCAGTAAATCCACAATGTAATCCAATAAGCCTGTTTGTTTTTTGTTTTTGTTACTACTCATAGAGGTTTTATTCTTTTACTTCGCTGCGAAAGAAATTGTTTTTCCGCTTTATTAGATAAAAGACATGAGAAGGGTAATTGTCCCATACAAAAGCCATGAAAGATCGGTTACATATATATTTCAACTATGTTATATTGTTTATTATCTGCAAATTGAAGTAAAATATTAGTGACGTTTTTTTATTGAAGAGAGATGCTTTTTTTATACGGAGGACTGTTTTATTAATGGAGAGAAAGCTAAATTATGTTATCTTAATACTATTGAAATATGTTCTATTTACTTTTGCGGTCATAGATAATCAAAATGACCGACCGAGAATTATTGGAAAGGATAGCAACGAAAGATACAAAAGCTTTTGATGTGTTGTACGACCGTTATGAACGGCTGTTCTATCGTTGGGTATACTCCCGACTGAATGATTATGACGCAGCTTGCGATGTTACGCAGAATTTTTGGATTGCAGTCTGGACTTCACCAACAGAGTTACAAACGAATGAACAGGGTTCAGCCAAAGATTATTTACTCCGTAATCTGACATTCAGAGTACTTAAACATGTGCAAAGGGAAACTAACCGGCTCGAAATAACCGACGAAAAACTTTTTGAACAGCACGTTGCGAATTTGACTTATACGCATATTTCGGAAGATATTTACGTGAAGGAAATATTGCAGATGATGGATGTGATACTAAATAATCTGCCTCCGCTTACCCGCCGTATTTACGAATTGCGTCATGTTGAGCATCGTTCGGTAAAGGAAACTGCAGAAGCTCTTTCGATAAGTGAAAAAACAGTTCGTAACGGGCTTTCTTCAGCACTATCTACTTTCCGTCAGGAACTGAATTTGATGTATGAAACGGGGCATTCAGATAAGCTGAAAACCTTACTACCATTGTTGATTTGGCTGCTTGGGAAATAAATTATAGGTATAAAAGAGAGACAAGTCCTAAAAAGCGATACGCTTTTTAGGACTTGTCTCTCTTTATTCGTGGTTGTTGTTGGATTGTCTTATAATTCAGAGTTTCGGTATGAAGTTTCTGCAGTCTTTTTTTTTTGCATGTTTGGTATCAACCGACGAACATTGCAAGCCGGTTGATAGTGTTTTTTATGATTATCAGCAAGCCATTTCACCGGCATTTTTCTTGGCCGAAAGCAGGTTGTATGCTCCTTTTATTACAACTTTCGCGGTTTTTGAGTCGAAACCTTCGGGCAACACAATTTCGGTATATCCACTATCAGTAACTCCTTTTTCTACTTGTATCATGCGGTACTCGGTAAATGGTTTTCCATCTTCCTCCTTGTTTTTTTCGAAAACGAAAATGTAATCTTTTTCATCGAAACTCACAAGGGCATCGGAAGGCACCGCTGCTACTTTATTGCTGGCAGCTTCAATTAAGGCATTGACATACATGCCCGGCAGCACATTCTTACATGTTCCCCGAACACTTGCATAAACTTTATACGTTTTATCCGCATCTATCGATTTGGCCGTCTGGTATACAACCGCATCGTGTTGCTCGGTTTCGTTATTGATAAAGAAATGAATATTCTGGCCTGCAGTAACTTTATCAACATCTTTTTCGAAAAGGTTAAGTTCTATAAAAAGTTGGTCGATATTCACTATCTCGAACAAAACATCCGATTCGGAAACCGACTTTCCTATGCTTACATTGACTGTTTTTACATAACCGGAAATAGGTGAAACCAATGCTACCGACCGACTGATATTGTCTTCGTTTAACCGGGAAGGATGAATGCCAATAAGCGTTAGTTTTTGTTCCAGCGCCTTTACCTGCACTTTGAGACTTTTATATTCCGAAGTCACAAGTTGCAGATTTTTCTTAGAAGATACATCGTTTTTGTATAATTCGTTTTGACGGTTGTAATCGGCCTCAACGTATTCAAGTTTATTCTTTGCTTCCAGGTAGTTTTGTTGAATTTCGATAAACTCCTGATTTTCTATAACAGCGAGTGTCTGACCTTTAGAAACAGAATTACCGGGAATAAGCGATGTGTTTTTTACAAAGCCACCCATAGGCATACTCACCATAGCGAGGTTTTGAGGCGCCGAGGCAACGGTACCGCTTACTTTCAGGGTTCCGCTTAACGAGCGCAGTTCAATAGTTCCGGTTTCGATATTGGCAAGCTTTATCTGATCATCACGCAATTCCACAATATCTTCCGGAATCAGCTCAGTTTCTTCAGCTTCTTTTTCTTTTTTTTCAGCGCTGTTGCAAGCACTCAATGCAACAAAAAATACCGAAATAATGATGAATGATTTTAATTTATATTTTGTCATGATAGTTTATATTTAAAATATTTTACCAGTGATAAAGTCAATGGAAATAATGGTTTGATTGTAATTGTTTAACGCATCGAGATAGTTTTGCTTTATACTCAATGCACGATTCAGGCTCAGAATGTAATCGAGATAATCCATTTCGCCGGATTTATAACTGCGCGTTGCCTGCTCAATAATTAAATCGGCTTCGGGAATTGCCTGTTTCTCGTAATAATCAATGCTGTTACTGTTTTTACTGAATTCCAACATCAACGAACGATAGTTGTTCGAGAGTGATTTTGTGTAATACACTGCATTGTTTCGGGTTGTTTTCTCTTTAATGCTGGCAGCCTTTGTTTTAGCCGCATAAGGACTAAACCACAATGGAACAGCAATGCCGGCCTGAACTCCCGTGAAACGGCCATTGAATCCAAAAGTACGTGGCACCCCATTCACATCCTGCGTGCTGCCTTGCATTGTCTGACTAAAATAACCGATAGTCAAATCGGGCAACAGGCGACTATTCTCCAGTTTCTTTTCCAGGCGGGATACTTCAATTTGCTGATTGACATACCCAACCGAAGGATTCGCAGCCAACACAGAATCGTCGGCAGCCGGTAAATACTCAATACGTCTTAATACCGTATCGACGGGGTACAGAGCTGTTTCAGCATTTAAAACAGTTTGCAGTTGCTGATTGCAAATCACCAAATCGGCATTTACCTGTCCCAACTGGTTTTTAATTTCCATGCTTTGCGAACGAGCCGAAATCATTTCGAGACGGGTTGTTTCACCTGTCGCTGCCCTGAATTCTGCTGCCTTGAGAAAGCCGGAGTATAAACTATCCTGATATACAAACAACTTTTGCTTTGAATACAGATAAGCCAGTTGCCAATACAGCTGTTTTACTTCCGACGCAATTTCAAGCTGCGAAGTTTTCAACTGCCATTCGCTGCTTTTAATATTGGCTCTGGCCAGTTTATGCTGATGGATATAAACTGTAGGAAAAGCAAATGATTGTGAAACGGAGTAGCTGTTATCCTTCGTGTATGAATTAATTTGCCCGTATTCTCCCGAAATTTCTGTTTTGGGAATATCCCATGCAGCTCCTTTTAACGCTTTCTGAACATCTACATCATAGGCCGAAGAGCGCACAATCAAATTACTGTCCATGGCCATTTGAACAGCCTGTTTCCAGTTTATCGTTTTGGTTTGTTGAGCATAAATATTGCCGGCGAATAAGAAACCGGTCATCAATAAAAATACCATTGGCAACACTTTTACAGATTTTCTTTTAAAAACCGAACCGAACGAATGGGTAGAAAAGAAAATATAAAAGATGGGTAAGACGATTAAAGTGAGCAAAGTAGCAGTAATTAAACCGCCGATAACTACGGTAGCTAAGGGTTTTTGAACTTCTGCACCGGCCGAAGTTGACAATGCCATTGGTAAAAAACCAAGCGAAGCAACCGCTGCTGTCATAATTACGGGACGTAACCGGGTGTTCAAACCTTTTAATACCCGTTCTTTAATGTCGGTAATGCCTTCCTTTTCGAGGCGGTTAAATTCGGCTATCAGCACAATGCCGTTCAGTACGGCAATACCAAACAAGGCAATGAATCCAACCCCTGCCGAAATGGAAAAATTCATGCCACGCAACCAAAGAGCCAGGATTCCGCCAATCACCGACATAGGTACCGCTGAGAATATTAACAGAGCTTGTTTTACAGAATGGAATGTAAAGAACAAAAGCACAAAAATGAGCAGTAAAGCAACCGGAACCGCAACAATTAAACGATCCTGGGCCGCCCGGAGGTTTTCGAATTGACCGCCATAGGTTACATAATACCCCATCGGTAGTTTTATTTGAGCATCTATCTTTTCTGAAACATCGTTGACAACACTTTGAACATCACGATTCCTGACATTAAATCCAATGGTTATCCGGCGTTTGGTGTTTTCGCGTGTAATCTGGGCAGGACCCGATTTAATTTCAATACTGGCAAGCTGATCAAACGGAATCTGTCCGCCATTAGGCAACGCAACCGACAGGTTTTTTACATCGTCGAGATTTTGCCGGTAATCCTGATCCAACCTGACTACCAAACCAAACCGTTTTTCCTCGTCATACACAACCCCCGCCTGACTTCCCGCAAAAGCAGCGCGTAGTACCCGGTTTACATCTTCGACCGACAAACCATACTGAGCTAACCGGTCGCGGTTGTATTCAACCTGAACCTGTGCCAATCCGGTAACCTTCTCTATGTTCATGTCTTCAATACCTTCGATATTTTGAATAATCCTCTCCACATCCGAAGCTTTTTCGGCCAGTGTATTCATGTCATCGCCAAATATTTTTATGGCAACATCCTGTTTCGAACCACTCATAAGTTCGTTAAAACGCATTTGTATAGGTTGCTGGAATTCAAACTTAACTCCTGCCAATGGAATCAACGCTTCTTCCATTTTTTCTATCAATTCTTCACGGGTTTTCGCCGAAGTCCATTCGTCTTTGTCCTTCAGGGTAATGATATAATCACCCGTTTCCATTGGTGTAGGATCAGTTGGAATTTCACCGGCGCCAATTTTACAAACGGTATGTTTAATTTCAGGAAAACCGGCCAATAAAATTTTATTGGCTTTTACAACCTGCTCAACCGTATTACTGAGCGATCCGCCCTGCAATGTTATTACTCCGGCTGCCAGGTCGCCTTCTTCCAGTTGAGGAATGAATTCACCTCCCAAACTATTAAAAACAAATAAACTGGCTATAAAAAGAACTATTGCAGAAACGGTTACAACCGTTTTATGTTTTAAAGCAAAAAGGATGGCCGGATTAAATATTTTATGAAACCAGTCCATAAGTTTGTCCGAAAAATTGGGTTTATGCTCGGTGTCCTTACTCAAAAACAAGGATGAAACCATCGGCACGTAGGTTAACGAGAGAATTGTAGCTCCAATCAGTGCAAACGACACAACCTGTGCCATGGGACGAAACATTTTGCCTTCGATACCTACCAGGGTTAAAATCGGCACATAAACAATCAGAATGATGATTTGCCCGAAAGTTGCACTACTCATCATCTGTTTAGCCGATTCAAACACATTTTCGTCCATTTGTTGCTGAGACAATCTTTTGATACCCGGATGATGATGCTTGCTCAACGTGATGCGGTGAACTACGCTTTCGACGATAATCACCGCCCCATCCACAATCAATCCGAAGTCGATGGCTCCAAGGCTCATCAGGTTTCCGGATACCCCAAAAAGGTTCATTAATGATATGGCAAAAAGCATGGAGAGCGGAATAACCGACGCTACAATCAGACCTGCCCTCGTGTTACCCAGGAACAACACCAAAATGAAGATAACAATCAATGCTCCCTCGATTAAATTTTTTGAAACGGTTCCAATGGCACGACCTACCAGATCGGAGCGGTTCAGGAATGGTTCTATTTTTACCCCATCGGGCAATGATTTTTGAACCGACTCTATACGTGTCTCAACATCTTTTATCACTTCGTTGGCATTTGCCCCTTTTAGCATCATAACCACTCCTCCGACAGCCTCGGTTGTATCAACAACGAATGCACCATAACGAATGGCATTGCCATATTGAACAGCAGCCACATCCCGAATTAAGACAGGCATACCCGAACCATTTGTTTTTACAACAATTTTTTCAATATCTTCCAGCGTTTTTACCAACCCTATACCACGAATAAAATAAGCGGTCGGCTTTTTGTCAATATAAGCGCTACCCGTATTTTCATTGTTTTTTTCGAGCGCTTCAAAAATATCGGTAAGCGTAAGGTTCATACTCCTCAGTTTTTCAGGATGTATGGCAACTTCATATTGTTTTACAAAACCGCCATAGCTATTGATGTCGGCTACTCCGGGAGTTCCAAGCATTTCACGGCGCACTACCCAATCCTGAATGGTTCGTAATTCCATAGGAGAGTATTTATTTTCATATCCTTTATCAACGGCAAGATAATATTGGTATATTTCGCCCAAACCGGTAGAAATGGGAGCCAACTCTATCTTTGCCAGCCCTTCCGGTATAATTTCTTCTGCTTCTTTCAACCTTTCTCCCAATTGTTGTCTTGCCCAGTAAATATCTACGTTATCCTTAAACACAACAGTAGTTACCGACAGTCCTAAACGGGAAATGGAGCGAAGCTCAATAATATTGGGGATATTGGCGACAGCTACTTCTATAGGTGCTGTAATGGAGCTTTCAACTTCCTGTACTGCCAATGACGGGGCAAGTGCAATAATCTGCACCTGGTTGTTTGTATTGTCGGGGGTTGCGTCAATGGGTAATTGGGTTAAAGAGTAAATGCCCCACCCCATTAATGCAACTACAAACAGCCCGACAATAAACTTGTTTTTTATTGAAAAATGAATAATACGTTCTATCATAATCTAAAAAAATTAAGTAAATACAATAAGACAGCCACATACTTGATCTAAAAAGCATGAGCGTTACGAAAAAAAGGAAATGAATGTATTAACCTAATTGTGGCGGTTGCCAAATCGTTGCGGAGTTGAAAGGGAAAAATGAGGAAGTGAATTTGGGATATTGTATCTGTGTGATTGAGAAACAAGTAAAACTAATTGTATAAACCTGAAAAGATATAGGAGAAACACAGCAATTGCAAACACAGAAAGGAGAACAATGGTCCGCCGTATCGTGTTGATGATTGTCAGTTGCGTTTTGAGATAATTCGGTTTTTTGTACAGCATTATTATCCTGTGGTACATCAGGGCATGGTATAGCGCTGAGAACCAAAATATAAAAGGATAATATATATGCTAAAAGTTTCATCTGTTTATTTAGTGTTTGCAAGAAAATGCCAATCTCTGCGTTGCACTCACATCAAAAACCACTCATTTACACAAGTAAACTCCGTGTTTTTGCTGTTTCGTGCGCCCTGACCTTTTCTTATCAAACACTGAGTTTTCTGTCAAGTACTATTTAACTGCAAAGGTAGTGAAAAAATGTATGCAACCGAGTTGCAAAGTTAATCTTTGCAATTTGCACATATACCTTTTACAACCATGTTAACGCTTCCGAGAGAAAAGTTTACAGGTAAATTTATGGACGGAACAGTAATTTCGTTAAGACAATAAGTTTGTTTACAAGTTACACATAAAAAATGAACATGCAATTCTTCCGGCTGACATTGGCAGGTTTCTTTACATAAAGCGTATTTCACCGAGCCTGTACCATCATCTATCCTATGAATGAGTTTATTTTCTTCGAAGGTTTTAAGTGTCCGGTAAAGGGTAACCTTGTCGGCGTTCTCAAATTTATGTTCCAAGTCGGATAAACTAGTGGCCGCACGCTGTTCGCTCAGCGCTTTCAAAACTAACTCGCGCATAGCGGTTGGCTTGATATTTCGACTTATCAGTTTGTCATCAACATCTTTCATAAACTTGATTATTAATTTAAAAACAGCTGGGGTACTGCGTATGAATACCTTTAAAAACAATAGATTTGTATTATGTTCGAATGCAAAATTAGTCAAAAGTTTTCTTTACATCAAAAACAGCATTTGAATCATCAATATAAAATGAGAATTCTTCGGGATGACGGAATTCCGATTCCGTCAAAATTGCCGGAGTCGGAACTCCGGCATCCCGGAACCAACGGTCACGACCAAAGGGAGTAAGTCCGATTCCGCCGAAGTTGCCGAAGTTGGAGCTCCGGCATCCCGAATAAGAAAAGGGCACCTCGCTTCCGGGCTGCTTACCCGAGCGAATATAATATTTTCAATCCTTCTTTCCATTCATAATGCCCTGACACATCATTGATATGCCCCGCCTCACCTATGTTGACAAATTTACTTCCCCATTTGTCCGCATAAAATTCCGCCTTTTCAAGGTTAGACCAGGGGTCATTGGCGCTTGCCACCAAAACCGTTTGAAAATTTATTCTTTGTATCGGAAGTTCGTCAAACAGAACCGTCTGAAGTTTCTCATGTAAAAGATCGGTATCAGGGGGGGCAACGAGCAGAGCCGCCTTGATTGTCCGGTTATAGCGTTTGGCCCATTCTGCCACAGCAAGGCAACCCAGGCTGTGCGCCACCAATACTACCGATGCATTGTCGTAATCCGAAATTGCTTTATCAAGGTTTTCTACCCATTCATCTATATTGGGTTCATCCCAGCTCTGCTGCATCACACGGTGGAAGTTTTTCTGTGTGCGTTCAAAATAAGTCTGCCAGTGATTTG
>JAJFVH010000201.1 GCA_021371875.1 Bacteroidales bacterium | reverse complement strand
GTCCGAAAGGCTTTGAGCGCCTTTCCGCGCCATTTTCTCCCTCGGACGATCGTCTTCCGACCATTCGCGGATTGTTAAACGCCTTTCATCGGTTACCATGTGCCAAAAGTACGAAAAAAGTTTTTGATATTTATATTTTTTGTTAACAACATTATAAAACGAACGAAATTAGCCAACACAAGAATAAAAACATTCAATCCGTTTGACCGCTCAAAGCGGTCGAACGGTTATCACAGACAATCATTATTTTTACGTGAAAAATTATACCGTTTATTATATTTTGCCTGTACAACAAAAATATTCATTTGGGTAACTTTTTCTTTTCCCAAAAAGTCACTTCGCAAATCTGATTTACGATATTTCTTGATGATTTACGAAGCGTTTTAATTAAATCAAATGGCGTATTTACCAACTCAAAATGTTCAGCCAACAAATGTTTGATGCCTTCGAACGAAGTCAACGGTTCACCATCTTTTTTAAATCCGCCCGGCCAGTGTTCGCGTTTGATATGCTTATTTTCCCAGTCGTAAGTCGAAGCAATAACCAGCAGTCCATCGTCAGCCAAGCGCTCGTGAATATTTTCCAGAAACAAAGCCGGACAGGTAAGTTCTTCGAGCACGTTAGGTGCAATAATCAGGTCGTAACCCGTATAAAATGGTTTCAGGTTATTGGCATTGTCCTGCATAAACAGCACTTTTTCTTTTCCAATACCTAATCCTGTTTCCGACAAAACAATTTCGCGATATAACACCAACTCGCCTTCATCTTTTACAATGTAGCGCATAAACCCTTTTTCCTGTAACTGAATAGGCATACGGATAAAACGGGCTGAAGAATCGAGCGCTGTGATTTTTTTAAAATACGGCGCCAGTTCAAAAGCAAGTCTTCCGGTATCGGCATTCAGGTCGAGTACGGTTTTGTACTGAGGTTCAACCATAAATTGCAGGATTTCGGCAGCCAGCTTTTCCGAAAAATTCAATTCCGGATTTTCACCCCACATATCTTCGCAGGAGTTGGCCACTTCAGTGTCGGTTTCGTATTCATCGTTGTGGATCACAAGCGGCGTTTCAGACTCCACCAACCGAAAACCCGCATGTTGGTAGAAATGACGGCGAAAAGCGTAACGGGCGTGGCGCGTAGCTTCGTTTCCGGTCGAAATCCACGAACCTCCTTTGATCAGGTTATGTTTTCCATCGAAAGTAGGCGTCGAAAAGTCGTCGTACATCGGATGTACTTTAAAGCCTGCAAATCCGGTTATCGGCGTTTCTGTCCATTGCCATACATTGCCAATTACATCATAAAAATCGCCCGTTTTAAATTTATCCACCGGACAGGGCGAAGTAAAATGTTCAAGATTGATATTCCCCGGAGCAGTTTTCCAGTCAAGTTCATCAGGTATCTGGCAATGTTCAGCCAGCCGGTACCATTCTGCTTCGGTCAATAGCCGGTAAGTTTTGCCTTCACGAGCAGTTTTCCAGTTACAATAGGCTTTTGCTTCGAGATAATTTACTTCGGCAGGCCAGTTCCATGGCATCGGAATTTCTTCGGCAACTAAACGCAACCAATATTCTTCCCCCTTCTTTCTCCAGAACAGTGGCATTTGCGCCTGCTTGAATTCTCGCCAATTCCAACCTTCTCCGGTCCAGAATGATTCGTTATCATATCCTTTAGCATTAACAAACTCCAAAAATTCGCCATTCGATATGAGATATTTTGTGGTACGGAAACTCTCTATCTTTGCGGTATAATTTCCATATTCATTGTCCCAACCGTAAAGCGGATGATGAAGGGGCTTCCCGAGTCTCATTCCGGCATCGGGAACCTGAAGCAATTCATTGATTGGCGCATTGCCTCTTTCAGTACAGATTTGACCAAATTTTCCCTTCACAACTTCATCCAAAGGCAACTGGCGAATCAGTACCGACGAAGTTTCGAGATGTATTCGTTCGTGTTCAATGCCCATCATGATAATCCAAAACGGATCGTCCCACTTGAGCGGAAGGTTGAGCGGTGCAGTCAATATTACACCGGAAATTAATTCCTTCGCTTCGTGGCGATAAGCCCGAACTTCGGAAACATCAGGCCAGTTATAATGTTTTTCATCCAGATCGTCCCAACTCATTTCGTCTACACCAATGGCAAAAATCGATTCGAAAAACGGATTGATACGTGTGTCTATGATTTTTGCAAGGAAAAGTTTATTGATAAAGAAAACTGCCGTATGCCCCAGATAAAACAGCAAAACATGGCGCAACGGGTCGCCGCGGTGATAAAAAACATCGTCTGATTTTAACTGTGTGTAAAGTTTCTCATCAATTGCCCATGTTTTTTCGAAATATTCAAGAATTTCCCGGCGTTTTGCATCCGGATTTCCGTTGCTTAAATCGATAGTTTTCGTAATTAATTCTTTCATAACTTACACCGGTTTATGTAAATATATTTTATTCATATCGAAAGTTCCGTTTCCATCGGCATGCTTTTTTGTCTGCCTAATGGTCGTAACTGGTACAAAACCCATTTTCTCATAAAGGCGGAGCGCCGGAAAATTTTGATCCCAAACACGAATAAAAATATCGGCATATAAACTCCTGTCTACATTTTTAATGAACTCAGACAACAGCTTTTCTCCTATCCCCTTCCCCCTTTTTTGCTCAGCAACCATTAATTCGGCTATATAAATGCAATTATCTACGGCAAAATCACGGCTGATAATTTCAGGTAAAGAACTATCGTATTTCAACGGCAAGCTCAACACGGCGCCCGTCATGATTTCATCCTCAAAAGACAGAATAGCATTCCCTTTTTCGAATATCAGGCCAATATAACCGGTTAATTCAGCAAGATCAATGTATTGTTCGGAAACACCTGTCGCGAAACAATCGATATAAAGCGAAACGATTGCTTCGCGATATAAAACTTCATTTGTTTGTTTAAAAACGATCATAGCAATAATTTATCTCGATACAAATTTATACAATTAACGTTCAAAACAGCACTTTAGTTGAAAAAAACATCCATCTGTTCTCAACCCAGCGTGCTGAAACAGCACTCAGGAGTGCAAAAAAGACACTCCGGACTGATAAACCAGCACTCAGGAGTGATAACGAGATATAATTATAGATGAGTGATTCAATACCTGAAACTGCTTCCTCCCACAAATTCGCGTAAAAGCGAAGTAGGGGGAATTTCTCTTTCGGGGATGGATACAAAATAATTTAAAAACTTTAACAGCCGGTGTGTCTCGGTGTATTCATCACAATACTTCGGGACTTCAGCCAGAATGGGCTCGGCATGTCTTTTTAACACAGCCAGTTCAAACAACAAAGCCGAATTAAACATGACATCGGCATTTTCCTGAAAGGGGAAAATCCATTTCTCTTCACCTCTTCTCACACTGGGCCAACGGGCAATAGTTTCGCGGGCAGAATAATTCCGGAAACGATAATCACGGATAATCCGTCTCAATAAACGCGTATCGGTGGTAGGAATCCAGTTGTGATTGTCTATCGAGATGGTGGTTAACGCCGAAACGTAAATTTTAAAAGTAATATCATGCGGTATTTCGGGAATTAATTCCGGGTTCAGGGCATGAATTCCCTCCATAATCAAAATACTGTCATCTTCTAATTTTAATTTTTCGCCTTTATAATAACGTTTCCCATCTTCGAAATTGAAAAAAGGAATCTCAATTTCCTCTCCATTTAAAAGTTGTTTCAGATGTTGATTAAACAGAGTCAGGTCCAGGGCGTGTAAATGTTCGAAATCCCATTCGCCGTTTTCGTCGAGCGGGGTTTCCTCACGGTTCACAAAATAATTATCGAGCGACAGGGTCACCGGTTTTAAACCGCTTACCATCAGCTGAATGGAAAGCCGTTTACTGAAAGTGGTTTTACCCGACGAGGAAGGTCCTGAGATAAGCACAAACCGCACTTTATCCACACGTTGCGAAATCATGTCGGCAATTGACGCCACTTTTTTCTCGTGTAATGCTTCCGAAACCTTAATCAGATTAAACGACTGGTTGTTTTTGCAAGCCACGTTAAATTCGCCAACATTATTCAGTTTCATGATTTTATTCCAACCCACGTATTCCTTAAAAATATCATACATTTTAGGCTGCGGGGCAATCTCTTCGAGTTCAGCAGGATTTTCCCGGTTCGGAACACAAAGCAACATACCATCGTAGTAAGGTACCAAATCATACAAACCCAGATAATCGGTCGAAGGCAACAGTACCCCGTTATAATAATCGATATATTCATCAATCCTGAAAAAACGGCAATACGGATTGCCTAAAGTCTCGAAAAGCGACAACTTGTCTTTCTGATTCATTTGCTTTTCAAATAAGTCTTTAACCACTTTTGTTTGCTTTTCTTCGCAAATTATTTTTCTTCCCTGCGAAATAATCTGGTTTACTTTATCTTTAATCTGTGAAATTATTTCAGGCGTTATCCTTTTGCCGAAAGGATCCAACCGGCAATAATAACCTTTCGATATGGGATGCTCAATGCGCAATGCCGATTGCGGATACAATTCGGAAATCGCTAATGACAGAACCATACTTAAACTCCGGACATAAACCCTCATCCCCGATGGGGTGCTTACATCAATAAACTCAACATCCTTGGGCTTGTAAATCAGAAAATTCAAATCTTCAACTTTATAATTCACACGTGCCGCAACTACCTTATGTTTCAGCTCAACACCCAGATCGTTATATATCTCGATCAAAGAAATACCTGCAGGATAATTATGATAAGATCTGGTATTTTTACAATATATCGTTATTTGTTTCTCCATAAAAACAGGAAGCTTTTATTTAACTTTTTATTTCCGTTGTAAAATTAAGAATTTTTTTTAAATGTATTTATTTGAATGAATCTATTTTTTGAATTACTTTTGTAGCTATCTTTAAAAAATCAGGAAAAATATGAATTATACTTTTTACGATTTTATGACCTTAGTCGGCTCGTTGGGATTATTCCTATACGGAATGAAGATAATGAGCGAAGGGTTACAGAAAGTAGCAGGCAACAAACTTCGTTCAGCATTGGCCACAATGACTAAAAATCGCTTTACGGGGGTGCTTACCGGCCTGTTTATAACTGCGATAATTCAATCTTCTTCGGCAACCACAGTTATGGTAGTAAGTTTTGTAAACGCAGGATTACTTAACTTATTGCAATCGATAACCGTCATCATGGGTGCAAACATAGGCACCACAGTAACCGCCTGGATCATTTCTTTATTTGGGTTTAAGGTTAGCATTGCCGCTTTTTCAATTCCTCTGATAGCAATTTCGATTCCATTTATTTTTTCATCAAAAAGCAAACGCAAATCCATAGGTGAATTTATACTTGGCTTTGCGTTTTTGTTTATGGGGCTTGATATGCTCAAAAATTCGGTTCCCGACCTGAAAAGTAATCCCGAAATGCTTGAATTTTTAACTCAATACACACAATCAGGGTTTGGTTCGGTGTTGATATTTTTATTGATCGGGACAGTTTTGACAATTGTGGTTCAATCCTCGAGTGCAACTATGGCAATTACACTCGTCATGGTAAGCAAGGGCTGGATTTCGTATGAATTGGGAGCCGCCATGGTACTGGGCGAAAATATCGGCACCACCATAACCGCCAATATCGCTGCCATACCGGCAAATGTATCGGCAAAACGAGCGGCGTTGGCTCACACTACCTTTAATATTTTCGGAGTTATCTGGATGCTTTTCCTGTTCTTTCCATTCACCAATATGATAACATATCTTGTTACTAATTTTGGACCCGGAGATCCGACACAGCTGACAAACTTTACAAATGGATTGGATGCCGGAACATTAAAACTGATTACTTCGGACAGCAAAAATCTGACTACAGAACAATTTGCATTGAGAGAACAACTCATGGATTATCAAGTCGCCACCTCGTATGGTTTGTCACTTTTCCACACTATGTTCAATTTGATAAATACCTTTGTAATGATATGGTTTGTCAAAATCATTGCCAACATTGTAACATTCGTTATCAAGAAAAAAGATACCGATGAAGAATTTCAGTTACAGTTTATTTCTACCGGATTATTATCTACTTCGGAGTTATCGGTGCTTCAGGCATGGAAGGAAATGAAAGTATATGCCACCAGGACGCAAAAGATGTTTAAAATCACCCGTGAATTGTATTATGAACAAAATGAAAATGATTTTGTAAAAAAATTCAGTCGCATAGAAAAATACGAAAGCATAAGCGACCGCATGGAAGTTGAAATTGCAAAATACCTGACTAAAGTCTCCGACGGCAAATTAAGCGAAGAAAGCAAACATCAAATTCATACCATGTTGCGCATTATTTCCGAAATTGAAAGCGTAAGTGACGGATGCTACAATATAGCGAGAACGATTGTTCGTAAACGCGACGACAAAGCCGTTTATACAAAAGATATGGATGCTAATATTGATTTAATGATGAACCTGACGGAAGGAGCTTTACACCAAATGAACGAGTCAATGGAAAACAACCAGATCAGTAACGAGGAATTCAACCGGTCGGTGAATATTGAAACTGAAATAAACAACTTCAGAAATCAGTTGAAGCTACAGAATATTGCTGATGTAAAAGCCAAAAAATATGATTATCAGGCCAGTGTAACGTATATGGACATCATAGTGGAATGTGAGAAAACCGGCGATTACATAATTAATGTAATTGAAGCATTAAACGAAGCAACTGTTAAGAATTAAATTTATTGCGCTATAAACAACGTAACTTTTTGTATGCAAAAACCGTCGATACCGCTCAGAGCAACCAGGCGGATTAGTACAAATCAACAATGTGAACATTAGATCAAATCACACTTTACTGAATTCATTTATTTTAAAAACATATCAACATGGATTATCTGTTAATTCTGATTGGATTTGCAATACTGATTGTCGGAGCTCATTTCCTGGTGGATGGCGCCAGTGGATTGGCGAAACGTTTCAATGTTTCCAATTTGGTCATCGGCCTCACGGTTGTAGCCTTTGGTACATCAACCCCTGAATTGGTGGTTAATTTGGTTGCAGCCTCCAAACCCGATACGACTGATATTGCACTTACCAACATCATTGGCAGTAATATGATCAATATTTTCGTCATTTTAGGTTTGTCCGCTCTTGTTTATCCCATCAAGTCGCAGCTCAGTTCGCGGCGGTTCGATATTCCGATGAGCCTGATTGCCCCTCTCCTCGTTTTATTACTTGCCTGGGGAATGGATGATACGGTTTCGAGGGCAGATGGAATGGTTTTACTGATTTTCTTTATCTGGTTTATGTATATCATGGTCAGGAAATCGATAAAGCACCCCGAAAAACTTGTCGATGAAGATATAAAACCAATGAAAATATGGCTGGCTATCATCATGGTTTTAGGCGGATTGGGAGCATTGATTGCCGGAGCCGATCTGATTGTGCCGAGCGCCGTTCGGATTGCCCAAACATGGGGCGTAAGCCAGTCGGTTATCGGGCTCACCATCGTGGCTTTAGGAACCTCCCTGCCCGAGTTGGCAACATCGGTGGTTGCAGCTTTTAAGAAAAATTCCGACATCGCTCTCGGTAATATTATAGGCTCGAATATTTTCAACATATTTTTCGTACTTGGTATAAGTTCTGTTGTCCGTCCATTGCCGGGCTACAATGGCATGATGATCGATTTACTGATTGTTACTCTTGCAAGTCTTTTAATCCTTATATTTGTAAACAGCAATAAGAAACATCAAATCAAGCGCTGGCACGGAGGCTTACTTTTACTTATTTACGCGGTTTATCTGGGTTGGATGATTTCAAAACCTGTTTAAATCTATATTTTTTCTCATTCCGAATCATTTCAAAAAAATAAAAATGAATTTATTTAACGTTTACCCGCTTTTCGACATTGAGATAACCAAAGGTGTTGGCTGTAGAACCTATGACAACCAGGGAATTGAATATCTCGACTTATATGGAGGACATGCTGTTATTTCAATCGGCCATTCCCATCCTTATTATGTGCAGAAGCTCACCGAGCAAACCGAAAAACTTGTTTTTTATTCAAATTCCGTCATAAATAAACTTCAGGAAGAACTGGCCGATAAACTCGGGAAAATATCAGGTTATGATGATTACTCGCTGTTTTTGATCAACTCAGGCGCCGAAGCGAATGAAAATGCCTTGAAACTTGCTTCGTTTCACAACGGAAGAAGCAAAGTCATTGCTTTCAGTAAAAGTTTTCACGGGCGTACTTCGGCTGCTGTGCGCGTTACAAACAATCCGAAAATTGTGGCGCCTATTAACGAAGGATTTGATGTTGAATTTTTCGCACTGAACGATATTGAACCTGTTCGTGAATCATTAAATAAGGGTGATGTTTGCGCTGTAATCATTGAAGGAGTTCAGGGAGTCGGCGGCATTCAGGTTCCTGATGCTGAATTTTTACGCGAATTAAGTTCAGCCTGTAAAGTTAACGGAACAATTTTAATCCTTGATGAAGTTCAATCGGGTTATGGACGTAGCGGGAAGTTTTTCGCACACCAACACGCCGGCATACGGCCCGATTTAATTACGGTGGCTAAAGGCATGGGCAATGGTTTCCCTATCGGCGGTGTGCTTATCAGTCCTGTTTTTGAAGCTTCACACGGACTGCTTGGTACAACATTTGGCGGCAGTCATTTAGCCTGTACCGCAGCCATTGCCGTACTCGACGTGATGAAAGCGGAACATTTGGTTGAAAATGCGCAAAAAACCGGGGATTATTTGCTCGAAGAACTCAGGAAACTCCCACAAATAAAAGAAGTAAGAGGCTTAGGGTTAATGATTGGGATAGAATTTGAAGAATCGGTGAAAGAGCTCCGCACAAAATTATTGTTCGAGAAAAA
>JAJFVH010000189.1 GCA_021371875.1 Bacteroidales bacterium | reverse complement strand
GCGCTATACAGGGCAACACATTTATTAGAAAATAGTATAGACCTTCGTTACATACAAAGTTTATTAGGACATTCGAGTGGCAAAACAACTGAAATATATACCCATATCACCACGAAAGGTTTTGAACAAATTAAAAGCCCTATAGACAATTTGAAAATTGATTAAAAGAACTTGTTAATAATACAATAAAATAGCTTATTTTTGGGAGATCAAATAAAAAATCAAACAGCAAAAGCCCAAATTAACAAATTGGATATACTGAGTTGCAGAAAATAAAGCCGTTTTTAGTATCTATATAAACAATAGCCATTTAGAAAAATAACAGACTAAAGATAAATGCGATATATACTGAGTTAACTAAGCATATCCAACTTTCTACTAAGGATATTCACGTGTTAGCAGTAATAATAAAAAAAATAAAAAGACATGATTTTTATATCACACAATTTCAAAGACAAACCAATTGTAGAACAAATTGCGTTACGACTTAGAGACATTTTTGGACAAGACCAAGTGTTTTACGACTCATGGTCAATACAACCAGGAGACGGAATAATTGACAAAATGAATGAAGGAATAAGAGATTGCAAACTTTTCCTTTTTTGTGTCTCAAATAACAGTCTTCAAAGTAAAATGGTAACATTAGAGTGGCAAAATGCGGTTATAAAAGCGACTCAAGGACAAACAAAACTTATCCCAATTAAACTTGACAGTTGTTTAATGCCACCAATTTTGTTACAATCATTGTATATTGACTTATTTGGACAAGGACTAGAAGTTGCAATGAGACAAATTGTTGACATAACTTCAGGAAGAAATACATTTCAACCCGGACCGCAAAGATTTTCAAACCTTAGAGCTTATAAAAGGACAGAAAATAATAAGATTATAATAGAATGTCATGCGGAACATTATCTAGAACCAATTTCGAACTTTCTTTTCTTGACAAAAAATCAAGAAACTGAAATCTCATTCACTTGTAGCAGTGAAAACAGTTTTACAGGTGGGTTCAATAAAAACATAAAACTAAACGATGGTAATGTATATAATGGATTTTTCATGTCAATTTCAAGAGGAACTGTACCTGGTTTTCCGTTAATTGCAGAAGCGACAAAATTAAATAACTCCGAAATTGAAATTATTGGTGTTATGCACGAAGAAAAAAAAGGAAGTTGGAATATGATTCCTCTGTTAAATGGAAGAAAATAAATTACTACTGCTAACATTGTGTAGCATTAATGGCGGGTGAAGCACGTTCCATAAGGTTCGTTCCCCGCATCAGCTATCTAACTGTTTGAAAGGAGATTCGCCCGCAATCCGCCACTAATGCTACACTACCCGTTAGCAGCCATGGCAAAAAATGAAAAAAACGCAGTTGTTGGCTGAAAAATATTTGACGAATTGTCCGCTCCGTGATTCGACTTGACGAATCTGTAACAACAGAATTTGCGGACTTTCAGACTTTTGCTTGGCGGACATTTCCTAGCAGATTTTCAAAGGAAAGAATTGACTGTTTATCATTTCGACCATGAATGACAACGACTGAAACCTGTAAGAATACATTTTCTATATTGACTATTATCAACCTAAAGAAAAATAGATATAAAACAGAACTACTAACATAAAATATATCACAACTCATTTAGACATGAAACAGATTGACAAAATTTCGGAAAACACTAGCTATACTGCTGTAGATTTGGGAAAATTAAATGATTTAATGGATTACTCCTTAATTCACCCAGTGAGTAAGAGACTCATTGAGGGAAAAGTCTTTTTGAAAGATATGATTAAAGCGACTGGTACAGAAATATCATTTAACTCACTTCCTCCAAAAACAGAACAACCATATTTTCACATACATAGGAAAAACGAAGAAACGTACATTATTTTGAAAGGTTTCGGTTTCTTTCAAGTAGATGAAGACTGTTTTAGCATAAAAGAAGGAAGTGTAATAAGAGTTGCGCCACAGGGAAAACGTGGAATATGTAATTCAGCAGAAGAAACAATGATTTATATGGTTATTCAGTCGAAAGAGAATTCATTGGAGGAACATACTACAGCCGACGGAGAAAGACTTCCTGTTGAACCGAAATGGAGATAAAACGGAACTTGACTGAAACCAAGCCATAGCGTGTGTTAGCAACCATGGCACAAAAGTAATACAATGATACAATTTGAAAGAGTTACCAAATTAAAAAATGGGAAAATTAAAATTGATTTTTCCTTATTAAAAATTTACAGTATTTTGAAAGACAATCTTGGATTCTCTTATGTAAGATATAATAACAAAGGATTCTATTTAAAAAATGAATTTGGCAATTATAAAGTCATACCATTTTTTGAATTAGTTGACTCGTTTATAAACTTTGTTCAAACAGAATACGAAACTACAACGTCAAAAGAAGAAATACTTGAAGTTATTTTTAAAACAAGACCCATTAAGAATGGAAATTTCGCAAAGGAATATCTAAAAAAACATTTAGACGATAAAACAATAAAAGAAATAATCTTTAATCTGTGATTGTTTATAAAAATTGTAAACAACAAAACAATTATAAACGATCGAAGCCACAGGCTGCTAACACACGCCTCGTATGTTTGCATGATATTTCAAATTGACAAAAAATTGAGATATTTGCAATCAAACAGGGAAGAATTAGCAAAGGGAATAGCAACACACGCCTGATAACAGAAATGTATATCGAACCATAGATTTTGCACCCTTTGTTTTTCCTTTTTCGAGCCTGAATAAGTATCTAAGAAACAAACAAAAGCGTTTGTATTCAGTATATTAATTACGAGGATAGGCGGTTAAAAAGGAATAATTCTGACCATAAACAAACTTTTTTTGTATATGAAAGAATTAAAATCATGTGTGGGAATAGATATTTCCAAGGACAGTTTTGAGGTGTGTATTAAGCAATTAAAGGATGAAAGAGCGGTAATAAAAGCTACTCACAGTTTCCAGAATGACTTTAAGGGATTTGAGAATTTTCTCAAATGGTCGTTGGGCAAAGTCTTACAGCCAATATTTGTCATGGAAACAACGGGAGTATATCACACTCCCCCTTTGCAACGACGAGTAATTGCTAAACCGCTTTAAACGGAAAAATGAATTACCCGCCCGGCTGCAAAATTGGTATCAACTCACATACTCCGAGCTTATAAAAGAATTGGGTAAAAGGAGACTCAAACTTTCGCTCAGCGACGAAGCCGAATGGGAAAGCTATTTTGTGCAAGAAATAAACAAAGCTCACAGTATCAAAAAACAAATTGATGAGACCGACCGCGAAATTGACAAAATGGTGTACGCACTGTATGGACTGACAAAAGAAGAAATAGAAATTGTAGAAATAGAGTCATCGAATCAGTAAAAGAATGATTAAACCCCGCTTCGCCAACCGACCAAGCGGGGTTTGCTTATTTTTATTTCTTCACGGCATGAAGATGCCCGACTGTCTTTAGTATTTAAAAAAGATATATCTTTGCTGTGAAAAGTGGCAACAAAACCTGAATTTAATATTTCGATTGATAAAATGGGCATTCCAAAGTATTGTTTTCGAATATACCTGTTGATAGTATATTGCAGTGTCGGTATATTTGCCTTCGCACAGCCAGATGGTTACCGCGAGTTTGAAAATATTTACCCCGGATCGGATGCATCGCTTGTTAATTGTTTTCTGCAAGATGATCAGGGTTTAATATGGGTAGGCTCCGACAAGGGCCTGTTCAGTTACGATGGCTTTTCCGTTCAGCGTCATTTATATCCTTTCGACGATAATCATAATCCCACCAACACCAAGATAAATTGCGGCATCGTGCTGGATTCGGCCAGGCTGATTTTGGGTTCGGACAATGGTATATTGATTTACAATATATTTACCGATAGCTTCGAAGATAACCCTGTGCAATTTCCGACCGATGTACGTTCGTTGGAAAAAAACGCCGATAAAATATGGATAGGTTCTTTGAACGGATTGTACCTATACAACCTGAGAAACCATCAACTCGACACGATCAGTTCGCACAAAAATTCGGGCATCCCCCATCGGGCTATCTATTCTATTCTGAAATCGACCGATAACAGGCTTTTCGTGGGCACATACAACGGGCTTTGTTATTCGAATGCATTGTCCGATACATTCGAAACAATCCGGCTTCCGGTTTCGACCGGCAAAAACAGTTTGCTGGTGAATTCATTGCTCGAAGACAGAGCCGCAAAATGTATCTGGATAGGAACCGAGGGCTATTTGTTTAAATACTTTCCGCAAAACAAATTAATTGAAAAAATTAATGCTTTTGAAGGCAATTCCATCAAATCGCTGGCGCTCGATCAGGATAAAAACTTATTGCTTGGCACCGACAACGGTTTATATCTCTACAACGATAAAACCCATATTATTAAACATGTAGTACACGATTCGCGTTACGGAAAATCGCTGACCAACAATATAATCTGGGGAATTTTTGTCGATAAAAATAACAATGTATGGTTCGGTACCGATTATGGCATATCGCTGTATAAGTATAATAAATCTTATCGTTACATAGCTATTTCGGAAATTACCGGCGTAGGCGATGGCAATCAGTTACAGGCTATTTTTAAAGACTCGCGCAACAATATCTGGTATGGTGGAACCAATGGATTAATCCTAACCACAGCAGGTAAACGTGAAAAAATCTGGTACAAAATGGGCGATGACCATTATCCTATCTCGCACAACCGTATCCGTTGCATTTACGAGGACAAGGATCATAATCTTTGGGTGGCTACCGATGGAAGCATTAACCGCTATGATTACCAAACCCGGCAGTTTATCCATTACAATATAGTGGACAGCACCCGTACCCGGAATGCCAATTGGGCTTACGAATTGTTTGAAGACAGACAAGGGCGGCTCTGGATAGCTACTTGCCTGGGAGGTGTTTTCGTGGTGGATAAAGAAAATTTGATCCGCAACGGTTCCGCAACGTACATCGCTGAAAATAATTATTACCGGAACTCGGACAAAAACGGTTTGTCCGATAATTATATCATACACATATTGAACGATTTGCAGGGAAACGTATGGGCGTTGACTTACAATAACAGCCTAAACAAAATAGATACACGCACGGGCGTTATTTCGAAATTTCCCGTGCAGGCGGGGAGTAAATCATTGTCGTACGGCAATACCTATTGCATGATCTGCGATCGTGAAGGTTACGTCTGGGTTGGATTTTATGGCGGGCTGAACCGTATTGACCCACGGACAAACCGTATCCAAACCATTAAATACGATGGATTTAAAGATACCCGCATACACCTGTTAACCGAAGAGAATGATCATATCTGGATCACAACTTCCGACGGAACTTTTGTACTGGACAAAAAAACATTGAAAATACGATATGTAAAAATCGCCAACAAACCTTTCTCTTCGAGCTTTTACGATACATCGCGCCAAGAAATTTACCTCGGCGGTGTGGACGGATTGGTAGTATTTTCGCCATCCATTATCCGTGACAAAATTGCCAGTCCATCTATAGTCCTGACAGCTTTATACGTCAACGACCGGTTGTTTCAACCGGGTTTGGATTACGAAGGCAACAGTATCCGGTATTCAAAAGAAATAACGCTCCCATACAATCAAAACAACGTAACGTTTGAATTTTCAGATTTGAGTTTTTCGCAAGAAGAAGACAATAAATATATGTACCGGTTGGATGGCGTGGATAACGACTGGCGAACGGTTAAGCCGAATTCCAACCGCATTTCGTACAACAATTTAGCTCCTGGTGATTATCGGTTATCAATTGGCAGGGTGAATCCTGAAGGAATAATTTCGCTCCCTTCGTTCAATTTCAAACTGATTATCCATCCGCCCTGGTATTATACCATTTGGGCTAAAATGCTTTATGCCGTTTTAATTATCGGATTCTTGTTATGGGTTATCAATTATTTCAGGGAAAAACACCGGACAAAAATTGAACGGATTGAAAAAGAAAAATCATTGGAATTATCGAACTTAAAAATTGACTTTTTCACCAATGTATCCCACGAGTTTAAAACACCTTTAAGCCTGATAATAGCTCCAATAAGCAAATTGCTTATCGAAACGAAAAATGTACAACTGAAAAAACAATTGAGTCTCGTACAGCAAAATGCCTTCCGGTTGAACACCCTGATTCAACAAGTAATCGGGTTTGAACGTTTCGACGGCTCCGTCAATCCGAACCTCATCCTGTCGCAGGTTGAATTTATTGAATTTGCACGGGGTATTTTCTCTGTTTACGAAGAGGCTTTTAAGGAAAAGAAACTTTCCACAACTTTTATCACCGAATTGGACTCGGTATTGGTTAATATCGACGTACTGAAAATGGAATCGGTATTGAACAATCTGATTTCAAATGCCTATAAGTTTTCGACCGAAGGCGGGACTATCATGCTTGAAATTCATCGCTCGGAGGAAAACAAAAATCAATTGCTTATCACTCTTTCCGACTCAGGTATTGGCATCCCAGCCGAAGATTTGCCGTATGTGTTCGACCGTTTTTTCCAGTCGCGCAAAACGTCGAACGACAAAGAAGGTACAGGCATAGGATTGTATCTGGTGAAAAATTATGTGGAACTGCATGGCGGAACCATCCGGATTGCTTCCGAAGAAGACAAAGGTACAAGCATAAGCCTGATATTACCTGTGGTGGAAGTCCAACCGGTTGCAGGTTCGCCGGTACAACACGACGAGTTGGAAGCGGAAACCGGTCAGGAAAATGAAAAGCCGTTAGTTTTGATTGTTGAAGACAATATCGAGGTCAGCGAATTTATCCAGCAATCGCTATCGCAAAAATACAGGTGTCTGGTGGCTCATAATGGTAAAATAGGGTTGGATATAGCCATTAAAAACTCACCCGATCTGATCATAGCCGATGTGATGATGCCCGTGATGAACGGCATGGACATGTGTCGGCAGCTGAGAAAGCACAACAAAATGTCATTGGTCCCGATTATTATGCTCACTGCCAAAGACGACAGGCTGACAGAAGAACAAAGTCTGGAACTGGGCATCAATGCCTTTATGTCGAAACCATTCGATACCAACATTCTTTTGCTGCGCATCAAACAATTAATTGGGACAAAACAGCAATTGGAAGATAAACTTCGCCTGGAAGCCATATCATCGCCCAAGAAAATTGAAGCCGAATCGTGGGACGAAAAACTATTGGCCGACATTACAAAGATTATTGAAGATAAAGTGGCCGACTCCGATCTGAATGTCAACCGACTGAGTGATTATTCGGGCATCAGCTCCAAACAAATTTACCGGAAAATAAAACAACTCACCGGACTCACGCCCGTGGATTATATCCGCTCTATCCGCATGAAAAAGGCAGCCATGCTGCTGGCGCAACAGAAATTCTCGGTAGCCGAAGTAATGTATCTGGTGGGATTTTCCAACTATTCCTATTTTTCCAAGTGTTTCCATGCCAAATACGGCAAAACACCAAAACAGTTTATGGAGTAATTCGGAACGGTAATCCTGAAGTTACAGAAAAGAAAGTGAAACCAAAATAACGTAGATTTAGCGTAATAAGTAATGCAAACAATAAATAATATCGTATATTCCTTCCGGAAAAACACACTTCAAACAAGAATTGATTAACTAAAAAAATTGTATATTTGCAATTTCTCTTAGGCCATTGCCAAAACAATATCCAATTATTAAAAGTGAATTTTTGGTTTCTAAAAAACAAAAACATGTAACTACTCAGCACCCTTTATTTTTATAACCTTTTGATTTTCAGTTCGACTTTGTCGAACTGAAAATCACGGGGCAAAGAGTTTAAATACATAACAATCAACTAAATGGCTGATTATTATCAAATTTATTAGGGTGCTGAGTAGTTACAAAAACATATATCTTAGCTCATATTATTTTTTAACGTAATTTTTATTTCGCAAAATCAATTTGTGTTATTAAATTCAACAACAAGTTCAACCAAGAATAAATATCATGAAAAAATTAATCCTTCTGATTTTAGTCCTTTTACCATCGTCTTTAGTTAATGGTCAGGGTTTTGAAAATTTCATCACCGTGTCGGGCGACCGGTTAATGGATGGAAACAAACCTTTCCGATTCATTTCTTTTAATGTTCCCACGCTGAACTATCAGGAAGATGTGATGGATTTCAAAGTAACCAATCCATACGCGTTGCCCGATGAGTTTGAAATGCGCGATGTGTTTGCCACAGTGAAAGAAATGGGCGGACAGGTTATCCGTTTTTATACCATCCCTGTGCGCAATAAAAATTTCCCTGCCGAGTCACCCACTTATGTAGAATCGCCGGGAGTGTTTAATGAGGAAGCTTTCAAAGTAACCGACAAAATGTTAGCTCTGGCAAATGAATACCACGTTCGAATCATTTTTTCGTTCCTAAACAACTGGCAATGGATGGGAGGCCGTCCCAACTATGCCGCTTTCAGGGGAAAAACGGAAAATGATTTCTGGACTGATCCCCAATTGATAGATGATTTCAAAAAAACCATTGCCTTTACCATCAATCGAAAAAATACCGTGACAGGTGTAGCGTATAAAGATGATAAAGCCATCCTCTGCTGGGAAACTGGAAATGAATTAACCAGCCCTGTTGATTGGACCATAAAAATAACGCGCTATATTAAGAGCCTGGACAAAAAACATTTGGTTATGGATGGCTATTATGCTATTGATGACAGACCGGTTCGCGAAGAATCGATAGTTGAACCTTCAATAGACATTTTATCATCGCACCATTACGAGACAAACACATTTGACATTCCGCCTCATATAATGAATAATTTAGCTCTTATCAAAGGACGCAAACCCTACCTGGTAGGTGAATTTGGTTTTTCGAGCAGTTCAGCGTTAGCCAACGTGTTGGATACGGTTATTCAAAACAAGGGAATTTGCGGAGCGTTAATCTGGAGCCTTCGTCATCATCGTCGGCAGGGCGGTTTTTATTGGCATTCGGAACCTATGGGTCTGGGAATTTATAAAGCCTATCATTTCCCTGGCTTTTCATCGGGAACAGAATATGATGAAACCGATTTATTGAAAATGTATCGTCAAAAAGCATTTCAGATTCAGGGAGTTGAATTACCGGCGCTTTCTATTCCGAAGGCTCCGGTTTTATTGCCTATCGAAGAAGCTTATGCCATCAGTTGGCAAGGTTCGGCAGGCGCTTCGGGTTATAGTGTTGAAAGAGCCGACAACCCTAATGGGGCATGGTTACCAATAGCCAACAACGTTTCAGATGCAGAGGTTCCCTATTTTCCTCTATTCCACGATGCAACCGCTAAAATCGGTGGAAATTATTATTACCGGATAAAAGCACTAAATAATTCCGGCATTTCCGAAGCTTCGAATGTAGTTGGGCCTGTGCTTGTTCAAAAACTGGCTGTAATCGATAAAATGAAAAATATCGGGGTATTGTACCAAAGCAAAAATGTGAAACTCGTTACCGGCTCCGACCGAAGTTTTAAAGAAATCCGGGACCGCCTTCAAGGCGACAGCGGATCGGAAATATATTATTCAGTGCCAGGCAGTTTGAGTAGTTTGAATATTTATTCTTTTGAACAAAATCGTTCTTCGTACCTTACTGTTTCCGGTTCAAACGATACGAAAAATTGGGAAGTAATTAATATTGAGCTGCAAAGCTACCTGAACAACGAGTCGAATTATGCCTATTGGATACCAAAATTATATTCGTATTCGGGGGAAAAGAAGTATAAGTTTTTCAAAATATCCTTTAGCGGCGTTGCTCAAATCGGTCGAGTTGAAATAATGTACACGGAATAACGTTTTCGAAGATTGAATTACAGGCGGGAATCTTGTTAGGATAGAGAAAGTTTTGATAGGTTTCTTTTTGTAGGTATATTTTTATTTTGATTGAATTCCATTTTCGGTATTAAATTCTTATGTATCAAACCATTTCTTATACCAACTGTACATTTAAAACAGTCCAATCTGTTTTAAATGTCTACTGTTGTTAATGCCGATGCTTACAAAAATCAGACACAAAAAAGTCCTGGCAATCTGACGATTACCGGGACTTTTTTGTGCGGCTGAAGGGACTCGAACCCCCACGCCTCTCGGCACCAGATCCTAAGTCTGGCGCGGCTACCAATTACGCCACAACCGCAGGGTGCGTTAGCGGGTGCAAAGATACATTCTTTTTTGGTTTTGACAAACAATGTATATGATTTTTGACTGTGAAGTCCGAAAAAGCTCTCCTCCCCTCCCACCTCAGTCGAGTTCGCAAAGAGAGCGATTTTATTGCCTTAAGGTTTTTGCCAGTCTGCCGGTTGTACTTAAAAATGCTTCGTCAATCAATTCGATATGCGAAGCCCTGATCGGATTAATATCAATCCCGCCACGACGCGTGTACATGGCTGCCACCAATAGTTTTTCAGGCAGAAAAATATCCCTGAATCGTTTGTAAATCAGTTCCACTACTTCTTCGTGAAAATGATTTTCCTTACGGAAAGAAACCAGATAAGCAACCACCGAACTTAAATCGATTTCCTGTTTTGTAAAGATGCTAACAAATAAATCACCCCAGTCGGGTTGATTGGTTACCCGGCAATTGGAACGCAATAAATCGGCACGAAAAGCATAAGAATGAAGC
The DNA here is from genome assembly GCA_021371875.1 of Bacteroidales bacterium. Lineage (GTDB taxonomy): Bacteria > Bacteroidota > Bacteroidia > Bacteroidales > Paludibacteraceae > Paludibacter. The sequence goes on along the minus strand of JAJFVH010000189.1, from coordinate 2,694 downwards.
GTTTCAGTCATTTTCCCTCTCAACAATTCAGGCGTTTCCAGGTAATGAGAAAACTTCATCTCCAATAGTTTCCGGGCAGGAATTGAGTCGATTAACGACTTGTATTGCAAATCAGGAAATGGTATTAATTCCTGACTTTGATCCGAAAACAGGACAATTTTCACATCTGTTTCTAACAATTGACTCAAATCTTTTGCAATAACTGAACTTACATTTTGTTGAGCTTCCTCCACGGTTTTTCCAAACGATTCCATGTTCAACGAATTCAAATATAACTTCAGCGACTTCGATTCCACTAAATATTCACTATCGGCAGGATAAATCAGCTTCAACACGCGCGAAACAGGCAAACCGTTATCAATCAGAAATGAAAGCTCATAACAGTTCCACACATCTACGCCGACAAACGGTAGTTCAGCATTTTCGATACCATAACGAAGGCGGTTTTCGGAACGTGGAATACGAAATAACAAAGAAGCATCGTACCGCTCAGGGTTCGATGCTTGCTTTCCTAAAACAGACTGTTTTAAATCAAAATCCATTTTATCTTTTTAATTTGGCACATTTACGACTCAACCATTCACGTTCATCTTCCTCCAGTTTGGGTGAAATAGCATCGTATACCTTATTATGATAATTATTCAGCCATTCAATTTCGGCATCTGTCATGAGTTCCACGTCAATTAATTCCTTGTCAATCGGGAAAAGTGTTACTGTTTCAAACTTCAGGAACTGTCCGAACTCGGTTTTTACGGCAGGAATAACATGAATCAGGTTTTCGGTACGAATGCCGTATTGATTGGTACGATACAAGCCGGGCTCGTTCGACATAAACATTCCTTCCTGCAACACAACCGGATTTTCATCCATACGGATATTCTGCGGACCTTCGTGTACATTCAGAAAATGCCCGACACCGTGACCAGTTCCGTGACCATAGTTGATCCCTAAATCCCACATGGCCTTGCGTGCCAGAATATCGAGCTGCGAACCGCGGGTTCCGGAAGGAAAAACGGCTGTTGCCAAAGCAATATGACCTTTCAATACCAGGGTGAAATCGATTTTTTGCTGAACGGTTGGCGTTCCGAGTGCAACTGTTCGTGTAATGTCGGTGGTGCCATCAAGATATTGACCACCCGAATCGAGTAAAAAAATATTTTCAGATTTCAGTGTCGAAGCCGATTCGGGAGTTGCACTGTAATGAACAATAGCACCATGGGCGGCGTATCCTGCAATGGTACTGAAACTTTCGCCTACAAAATTTTCTTGTTGGCTGCGGAATTCATATAATTTTTCGTCCACCGAAACTTCATTCAACAAGCCTGTTTTTACATTTTCATCCAACCATTTAAAGAAACGCGTTAATGCTACGCCATCTTTCACCATGGCACGCCGAACGCCAGCCATTTCCACTTCATTCTTGATACTTTTCAGTTTGAAAACAGGCGACATGGTATTCCGTTTTTCACAATTGGCGGGAATCGCTTCGAATAACGACTGGTTGAGTTTTGCTCCATCAATTAAAACAACTTTAGATGGCGTAATATTTTTCAGTGCATCATATATTTCAAGATAGCCGGCAACCGAAATTCCTTCATTTTCGAGATAAAGGCGGGTATCTGGGGTTAGTTTTTCAGAAGCAATAAACAATGTGGCTTTTTCTTCTTCCACCAAAGCATAAGCAATCACTACCGGATTGTAAGCCACATCATTGCCTCGGATATTAAACAACCAGGCAATATCGTCCAAGGCCGACATGACAAAAATTCCGGTTCGAACTTTCTTCATTTCTACACGTAAAGCGCTAATTTTTTCGGCAGTTGTTTTTCCGGCGTATTTTGTATCGAAAACAAAAAAAGGATTCGTCGGTAAAGCCGGTCTGTCGGTCCACACTTGTGCGACTAAATCGATCGAAATCAATTCAACGCCGGTAATCTTCAAATCGGCTTTCATCGAATCGTAAGCGTTCACTGAAAACATTTGGGCATTTACCCCTACTTTCTCTCCTGCTTTCAGTTCGGTCGACAGCCAGGGAATTATTTCCCGAGTTTCTGGCAATCCCTGTTTCATCAACTCAATGCCGGTTCCTTCCAACTGATCGGCAGCCTGCAAAAAATAACGCGAATCGGTCCAAACCCCTGCTTTATCAAGCGTTACAACAGCCGTTCCGGCTGATCCCGTAAATCCTGAAATCCATACTCGTTCCTTCCAATATTCCGAAATATATTCACCAGCATGCGGATCGGTACCGGGAATGATGCAAGCCGAAATTCCTGCTTTTTTCATTGCTTCGCGAAGCAAAATTATTCTTTCTTTAATTTGTAGCATAATCTTATTATTTTTTACAAAAATAGCGATTTGTTTTTAATTGAATCAATTCCATAACGATAAATTATTTGAGTTCATACCTCCAATTGTAAAAATTGAGACACAGTATATGAACAATGGTTTAATCGTTAATCGTGTGAAACAAGGATAAATTAGCTACTTTTGTTTTTAGAATAATGATAAGAATTATGGAAGAAAGCAGTTATAAATTGTACGAACGTTTATTACGTTTGGGAGCAGAGTGGCAAGTCATCGATATTGCCTTAGACGATCCTCACGATGTAATTCATGTAACCATAAGTTATCGTCACAAGGAGTGGGTCGACCATTCCACCGGTGAGATTTTCCCTATTTATGATTACCGTC
>JAJFVH010000178.1 GCA_021371875.1 Bacteroidales bacterium | reverse complement strand
TGCAGCCTGTTTGTGGCTATGGGTAAAAAATCGCGCCGGCACAGCTTCAACAAGCATGGCGAATTGACACCCTACAAAAGCGTATTGCTTAAATTTGTGTTGGACGAACGAATTTGCGATGGCTATTATTATGCATCCTCCATGCGCATGTTAAGCAAAATCATGGCAAATCCATCCGTTTTATTAACTCCGCCCGAAAAAGTGATCGTAGACGAAGGCGTAGGCAAGAAAAGAATAGATATCTAAACAAAAAAGAGACAAACTGAATCAGTTTGTCTCTTTTTTGTCGTACCCGAAGCGGGACTTGAACCCGCACAGCCGTGAAGCCAAAGGATTTTAAGTCCTTCGTGTCTACCATTCCACCATCCGGGCATGATACGTTACCTGTTTTGAGCGAAAAACGGGACTCGAACCCGCGACCCCGACCTTGGCAAGGTCGTGCTCTACCAACTGAGCTATTTTCGCAATTGTTTTCTGTTGTAAAAATTTTAGTCTTGCATCGGATTCGTGTCCATCTTTTAGGGCAATGTCGTGCTCTACTCTCGCCTTTGGCGAGAAACTGTTTTCGCAATGTTTTTACCAGGCTTTGTTCTCTCTCAAAGCGGGTGCAAATATACGCCCATTTTTTTAATTTACGAAATATTTCAATTAAAAAAAACTGCAAACCGGACTCTTTTTTCAAAAAAAAAGCGGACCAGCATTGGCTTGTCCGCTTTTAATATCCGTGTTGTATTACACTAATGCAACCAACAATTCTCCTTCAACTTCGTTGAATTGTATTTTCCCTTCACGGGCTAACCAACCTAAAGCAAGATTCAGCTCTTTTTCTGTAAGTTTAGTAGCCTTTTTAACGGCTTTAACATTGAGTTCGCCGTTTTCTAATGCAGACCACACGAGTCCGGCATTGTTTCCAATTTTTTCGTTTAACATAATAATTTTCTTGTAAAACAAGTTGAACTAAACAATTTCGGCACAAAAATACAAAAATATGTTGTATAACACAATAATAAATTCTGTCCTTCAAAGAAATACTTAATTTTCATGCATTATACATCTGATCAATTTGAGTTTTGTACTTTTGCATAATCACAGTCCTGCGTATTTTCAGGGTATTTGTCAATTCTCCTGTTTCAATGCTAAAACTCTTTTTAATAAGCGTGAATTTTTTGATTTGTTCGTAATTTAACATCCCTGATTGCAATTCTCTAATACGCTCTTCGATCAACGAATAAATGACAGGATGACTAATCAAATCATCGATGGAGCTGAATTCAATCTTTTTCTTTTTTGCATATTCTTCAATTGCAGGAATCGAGGGGGCAATAATCGCCGTAACAAAATTTCGCTCATCTCCGATCACAGCAACTTGTTCAATATACTTATCAATACCTAAACGCGTTTCAATTTCCTGGGGTGCAATATATTTCCCGTTTGATGTTTTAAATAAATCCTTGATACGTTCAGTAAGTATAATTTTATCTCCTTTCAGAATTCCTGCGTCGCCCGTTTTGAACCAACCATCCGCCGTAAAAGCGGCAGCCGTAGCCTGCTGATTATGATAATATCCGGGGAAAATTGTTTTTCCTTTCAAAAGAATTTCATTATCCTCTCCGATTTTCACATGAACATCGGGCATAACAGACCCGACCGTACCTATTTCATATCCCACATAATCGAAACATGTTACTGTTGCAGTGCTTTCGGTAAGCCCGTAGCCATAGACAATCGGCACCCCGATACTTCTCATAAATACGGCTATCTCGTCAGAGAGTTTTGCCCCTGCTGTTGGCAGCATATTGGCATTTTCTATTCCGATTGTATTTTTAACTTTTGAAAAAATCAGCTTGTCTGCAATTTTATATTCCAGTTTCAAGAACAACCCGGGTTTTTTCCCTGTTCTCAAATAATCCAGGTTATATTGTTTCCCTACTGCTAAAGCCCATGTTACTATTCCCTGTTTGAAAGGCGACATTTTTGAAATATTGTCCAGTACCCCAGCATACACTTTTTCCCAGAAACGTGGTACGGCACACATTAAAGTAGGACGTACATCCTTGATAGTTTGTTGAATTTCAGTAGGACGGAGATTAATGTAAATCTGAACGCCCATGTAGATACAGAAATAACACCAGGTTCGTTCAAAAACGTGTGAAAGAGGCAAAAACGCAATAGAAACATCATTGTCAGTCACTGTGGTAAGTCTTATTTTATGTATACGCATCGCCTCGAGAAAACAGGAATGAGGCATCATCACGCCTTTAGGATTTCCGGTTGTTCCCGAAGTATAAAGTATACAAGCCAAATCATCCTCAGTAGCTTCATCTTGCCGGCTTTCAATTTCGAAATGCCTCTTCGATCTTTTTCCAATCAACAAAAAATCATCGTAATACATTGATTTTTCTTTGTCAAGAAGCACCACTTCTTTGTCGAAAACAATAATTTTTTTCAACACTTTAGAAGTTTTCAACACCTCAATGGCCACATCATACTGTTGTTGATCGCCAACAAAAATAATTTTTATCTCTGAATCATTCACAATAAATTCTACTTGCGGGGTCGACGATGTCGCATACATGGGCACCATGACTGCCCTGTTGGTATAAAGCGCAAAGTCGACAATCAGATTTTCCGCTTTGTTTTGTGAAAACTGTCCGACACATTCGTGTTCTGCAACGCCTAACTCGAACAAAGCTTTAGCGGCAATCGAAACCTGCATATCAAAATCAGTCCAAGACAAAGCAGTCCATTCATCGCTCAGTTTATTTCTGGAGCATAGCGCAGTTTTGTCTCCATATTTTTTTGCCTGAGCTTTTAGAATTTGAGAAAAATGAAGTTCTTCCATGATTTGTGTTTTTTATATTTTATTGATTACCGGTCAGATGCAAAGATAAGTATTTGCATGAAAACAACAACACAAAATATATAAATTTGTGCAATTACTTGCCTTCAAACACAGTCTGTCAGCTGTTTAACAACAGAAAATACTATTTAGTTCTCAACAGGTTGACTTATTTCGTCCGAAGCGAGAACTTCCCCTATAAATCCAGGATGAGATTGGATTAACTGCAAAGCTTTAAAGGATGCATTTTGCTGAGATTCTTTTTTGCTTGATCCCGTAGCCTCACAAATAGTTTTACCGGATATGGTTAATTGTGTTTTAAAGATGTGCTTATTACCTGAATCCAGTTGTTCATCAACCAGGACAAACTCAAGTTGAAGCCGATTTTTTTGACTCCATTCAATTATCTTAGATTTAAAATTAACCTCATCCTCAGCCACTTTATCTATATCTACAAAGGTCTTTATCAACCGTTGTTCAACGAAACTCTTGCACTTTTTATAACCATAATCCAAATAAATTGCACCCAGCAGCGCTTCAAGCGCATTGCCGTAAATATTATTATTTGTATGGGTATTGACATGGTTCGAAGCTTGCATGAGTTTTTCCAACCCAATATCGAGCGCTAATTGATTCAACGAATCACGTTTTACAATTTTCGAACGTGTATTGGTGAGGAAGCCTTCGCGTTGATTTTCATAACGCCGGTAGAGAATATCCGTTACAACAGAATTTAAGACAGCATCTCCCAGGAATTCAAGCCGCTCATTGTTTAACAAACGCCCATCATCAGTTGGTACGGCAACTGATCGGTGGCGTACTGCAAGTTGGTAGTATTCAATTTTATCAGGATAAAAACCCAATACTTTGCGGAATAGCAAATAAGGCTCTTTTCGTGATTTCGAAAAGAGCCTTAAATTACGTATGAATATTTTAATCACAATTTAGCGAATAAACTTTTTTACTATCAAACTGGCATTGTGCCCTCCAAAGCCAAAAGTGTTTGACAATGCGGCATTTACCGTACGTTTTTGTGCCTTATTGAAAGTAAAATTAAGATTGTAATCAATATCCGGATCCTCGTCGCCTTCAGTAAAATTAATTGTAGGTGGTACAATATCATTTACAACAGACAGAACCGACACAATAGCTTCAACAGCGCCTGCAGCCCCCAGTAAATGACCTGTCATTGATTTTGTAGAGCTGATGTTAAGTTTATAAGCATGTTCACCAAACACTTCTTTGATAGCTTTCGCTTCGGAAATATCTCCAACAGGCGTAGATGTTCCGTGAACATTAATATAATCAATATCTTCCGGAGTCATTCCGGCATCTTTCAAAACTCTGTCCATAACCAATTTAGCTCCAAGTCCATCCGGATGTGTAGCCGTAAGGTGATATGCATCGGCCGACATGCCTCCGCCGACAACTTCACAAAGAATATTGGCTCCACGGGCTAAAGCATGTTCCAATTCTTCGAGCATCAAACAACCGGAGCCTTCGCCCATCACAAAGCCATCTCGACTTTTGCTGAACGGCCGTGAAGCGCCTGCAGGATCGTCGTTCCGGGTTGATAAAGCCGTCAATGCATTAAAACCGCCAACGCCGCCGGGAGTAATTGCCGACTCGGCGCCTCCTGCCAGAATTATATTGGCTTTACCCATACGAATATGTGTATAAGCATCAATAATCGCATTGGTTGACGAAGCACAAGCCGAAGCCGTTGAATAATTCGGTCCGCGAAAACCATACATGATCGAAATCTGTCCGGCAGCAATATCCGAAATCATCTTAGGGATGAAAAAAGGATTAAACCTGGGTCCGTTTTCGAGATGTTGGTAATAGTTGCCGACTTCTTGCTCAAATGTAGTAATACCTCCGATTCCGGCGGCAAAGATTACACCCACTTCGTCTTTATCTATCGACTCTAAATCAACGCCGCTGCTTTCGATAGCTTCTTGTGCCGCTGCAATGGCATACTGTGCGTATATATCCAGTTTACGAACTTCCTTCCGGTCGAAATATTTCAACGGATCGAAATCTTTAACCTCGCAGGCAAACTGTGTTTTGAACGCGGATGCATCAAAATGAGTAATTGGTCCGGCACCGCTTACACCATGAATAATACTATTCCAAAACTCAGGAATAGTATTACCCAAAGGAGTTACCGCGCCTAAACCAGTCACTACAACTCTCTTCAATTCCATAATAAATTGATTATTGTGGAAAAATTATTTCTGAATAGCTTCGATGTGAGCGATAGCGTCGCCTACTGTAGAAATTTTTTCTGCCTGTTCGTCCGGAATAGAAATGCCGAATTCTTTTTCGAATTCCATGATCAATTCTACTGTGTCTAATGAATCAGCACCAAGGTCGTTGGTAAAACTTGCTGTTGGCACAACATCTGCTTCTTCAACGCCTAATTTGTCTACGATAATAGCTTTTACTTTAGCTGCAACTTCTGACATAATTTTTGTTTTTAAGTTTATAAATAAAAAATGTTTTATAATTTTGCGGTGCAAAGGAAAGAAATTTTCTCCAAATTACCGCATTTTTGATGAAAAAAATATACTTTTTTGCACAAACAACTCATTTCTGAGCAATAAAAACACTTATACGATGCCTTCAAGAATAGCAATTTTTGCTTCCGGTTCGGGCTCAAATGCCGAAAACATAATAAATTACTTTGCCGGCAATTCAAAGTTTGATTTTCCGTTTATTCTTTCAAATAAATCCGATGCTTTTGTTCATCAACGGGCTGAAAAGTTAAAAATTCCGTCCTTTACTTTTACAAAAGATAAATTTAACGAAGGAGTCGCTATTTTGGATATTTTAAAAAAGTACCATATAGATTATATAATACTTGCCGGTTTTTTACTGAAAATACCCACCGCATTAATTAATGAATATCCGAATAAAATAATCAATATCCATCCGGCGCTTTTACCAAAATTCGGAGGAAAAGGCATGTACGGTGACAAGGTGCATCAAGCCGTTAAAGATTCGGGTGAATCGGAATCAGGCATTACGATCCATTATGTAAACGAGAATTACGACGAAGGTAACATTATTTTTCAGGCTAAATGTTCCGTATTCCCCGATGACTCTGCTGAAACAATAGCCGACAAGGTTCATGCGCTCGAATATCAATATTTCCCAAAGATAATTGAAAAAATTTGGGGATAGATTTTTATTTCCGACATCATGATTCTGCTTAATCAGCTCACTTTCTATCACTAAATTACCCCAACTTGTACATTTTTCAAGAATTAAATTGTATCTTTGCGACCGAAATTTAATAGTTTAAAAAGATAAATGTAATTTTATGAACGTAGTTACAAAAACCATCACACTGGGTGATGGACGTACCATCTCAATTGAAACCGGAAAATTGGCAAAACAAGCCGATGGATCGGTAATGGTTCGCATGGGCGATACCATGCTGTTGGCCACAGTTTGTTCGGCCAAAGACGCTGTACCGGGAACGGATTTTATGCCGCTTTCGGTGGATTATAAAGAAAAATTTGCCTCTTCAGGCCGTTTCCCAGGTGGTTTCCTTCGCCGCGAAGGTCGTGCTTCGGATTACGAAATTTTAGTTTCACGCCTCGTTGACCGCGCATTGCGCCCTTTGTTTCCCGATGATTTTCACGCTGAAACTTTTGTTACCGTAACCCTTTTCTCTGCCGACGGCATTGATATGCCCGATGCTTTGGCCGGTCTGGCAGCTTCGGCAGCTTTGGCTGTTTCCGATGTGCCTTTCAACGGCCCTATTTCTGAAGTTCGTGTTGCTCGTATCAACGGCGAATTTGTCATCAATCCAACATTTGAACAGTTGAATGATGCAGACATGGAAATTATGGTTGCTGCCACTATTGACAACATTATGATGGTGGAAGGCGAAATGAAAGAAGTGAGCGAGAACGACTTGCTGAACGCTATGAAAGTGGCTCACGAAGCCATTAAAGAACAATGCCAGGTACAATTGGAATTGATGGAAGCTGTGGGTAAAACAGTGAAACGTACTTATTGTCACGAAGAAAATGACGAAGATCTGAGGAAAGATGTTTGGGCAAAAACCTATGATAAAGCCTATGCTGTTGCAACAGCATGTAATCCGGACAAACATGCACGTTCGGATAACTTCGAAGCTATTGTAAACGAATATATCGCCGGAATCGCTCCAGAGGAAGTTGATGCCAAAAAACCGCTTATCGCAAAATATTACCACGAAGTTGAAAAAGAAGCTATGCGCCGTTCTATTTTGGATGAAGGCAAACGCCTTGATGGACGTAAAACCACCGAGATCCGTCCTATCTGGTCTGAAGTGGATTATTTACCCGGAACTCACGGTTCAGCCATATTTACCCGCGGTGAAACACAGTCGTTGACAACGGTCACATTGGGAACGAAAATGGATGAAAAATTAGTTGACGAAGCCTTGATTCGTGGCAAAGAACGTTTTTTATTGCACTATAACTTTCCTCCTTTCTCAACTGGCGAAGCAAAAGCTTCCCGTGGCGTAGGCCGCCGCGAAGTCGGACACGGAAACTTAGCTTTGCGTGCCCTGAAAAATATGATCCCTGAAAATTATCCGTATGTTGTTCGCGTTGTTTCCGATATTCTGGAATCGAACGGTTCGTCGTCAATGGCTACGGTTTGTGCCGGAACATTGGCTTTGATGGATGCAGGTGTCGAAATTAAGAAACCTGTTTCGGGTATTGCCATGGGATTAATTTCTGAAAATAAAGGCAAAAATTTTGCTGTTCTCTCGGATATTCTGGGTGACGAAGACCATCTGGGCGATATGGACTTCAAGGTAACCGGAACCAAAGACGGTATCACGGCTACGCAAATGGACATCAAAGTGGACGGACTTTCGTACGAAATTCTGGAAACAGCTTTAAATCAAGCGAAAGTAGGCCGTATGCATATTTTGGGTAAAATTCAGGAAACATTGTCCGAACCTCGCGCTGAAATGAAACCAAACGCACCGCGTATTGTGGTGATGTTTATCCCGAAAGAAATGATAGGCGCCATCATCGGGCCTGGAGGAAAAATTATTCAAAACATGCAGGCTGAAACAGGCGCTGTGATTACGATTGAAGAAATAGGCGATCAGGGACGCGTAGAAATTGCTGCTAACAATAAAATGGCTATTGACGCTGCCATTTCAAAAATCAAAGGCATTGTGGCCATCCCTGAGGTTGGCGAAACCTATCCTTCCAAAGTGAAATCGGTAATGCCTTACGGTGCATTCGTTGAGTTCATGCCTGGAAAAGAAGGCTTGCTACACATTTCGGAAATCGACTGGAAACGCATCGAAACCATGGATCAGTCAGGCATCAAAGAAGGCGATATGATTGACGTGAAACTGTTGGATATTGATCAAAAAACAGGTAAATTCAAATTATCCCGTAAAGCTTTATTGCCGCGTCCTCCAAAAGAAGACAAGCCAAAAAGCAATGAGTAAATAAGAATCTATAATTAAGAATTAAAGCTGCAACCCGGAAGGATTGCAGTTTTTTTATTATGCCATAAATCCGCAACTAAACAACAAACGCCTTACAGCCAATGGATTCCTTAATTTTTATTTTATGTTAGCAAATTGCAGAATTTCAAATAGTCGTCCAATGACTTGCGGATAGCAGGTTTGTTTTTCCTCGGGTTTTCAATGAAAAACTCCTTTTGAAGTTTCAAGTAATAAATTCAACTCTTTACGATACATAAAAACAAAACGTTTCAACTTCTTTTTTGTATCTTTGCGCATTTTAAAAACAATTTCTAATAATTGATATTATGGCAGGTTTTGGTAAATGGATCGGAGGCGGACTCGGATGGGCTTTTGGCGGCCCGATTGGCGCATTGATCGGCTTTGCGGTAGGCTCTTTATTCGATGGTTCGGGTAATGCAATAACACAACAAACACAAACCCGGAGAACAACCACCGAGGCTGATTTTAAAATGAGCCTGTTGGTCATGATGGCTTGTATAATGAAAGCTGATGGAAAGGTTCATAAAACGGAGTTGAACGTAGTGAAGAAATTTCTGGTAACAAATTTTGGCGAAGAAGGCGCATTGGAAGGTTTACAAATACTGAAAAACCTGCTTAACCAGCCGATAAACGAAACTGAAGTTGCCATGCAAATCAATCAATATATGAATTATTCTGCTAAATTGCAGTTGGTTCATTTATTGTTCGACATTGCATATTCTGATAGCGAGATTCACCCTTCGGAACTCAGCATGATTGAAAGAATAGCGGCAATTTTCCGCATTTCAGCCGCCGACTTCGAATCACTTAAAGCTCCGTACAACAAACAATCCGATCCTGCATGGGCATATAAAACCCTGGAAATTGAGCCAACTGCCACCGAAGATGAAATTAAAAAAGCTTATCGTCGCATGGCAATGAAATATCATCCTGACAAAGTAAATGATTTGGGAGATGATTTGAAAAAATCGGCTACCGAAAAATTCCGCAATATAAATGAGGCTTATGAGAATTTGAAAAAAACACGTGGATTTAAGTAAAATCTTGTGAATATGAATGAATTAGTAACCATTATATCTTTTAGCAGTTCCGTTGATTTTGAGATGGTCAAATCATATCTCGAATCTTATGGAATTGACTGTTTCGGACAGGACGAGATAATAAATCGCGCCTATATCAGCAATGTAAATGGCGGCGTAAAACTCCAGGTAAACAAACGACAAGCTGAAAAAGCGATAAAGTTGTTATTTGAAGGTGGTTATCTGAAAGACGATGATTTTGAACCTTCGACCGAAATGAAATTCCTGGATAAAATTTTAAACAAGTTCAGAAAGAATCAAGGTAACAATTGATTTTCATTTTAACGACATGGCCGAAAAACAAATGAAAAAGCTGGCGAAAGAAACCGCCATCTATGGAGTGAGCAGCATTTTGGGGAAATTCCTGAACTGGCTGTTGGTTCCGCTTTATACCTATGTCCTCGAAAGTTCGGCCGATTACGGAATTGTTACCAACCTTTATTCATGGACGGCATTGCTGCTCGTCATTCTGACCTACGGGATGGAAACCGGCTTTTTCCGGTTTGCCAACAAAAACAAAGAAAATGCAGGCGAAGTTTACTCTACCACTTTAATTTCGGTCGGGACAACCTCCTTCATTTTTGCCTCATTTTGTGTTTTATTCTCCCAACAGATAGCTAATGCGTTGGGATATAACGAATACCCCGAATACATAACCATGCTGGGTATTGTCGTAGCCATTGATGCTTTTGCCTCGATTCCTTTTGCTTATCTGCGTTTTATTAACCGTCCGGTTAAGTTTGCTGCAATTAAGTTTTTATACATCGCGCTTAATATCGTATTCAATTTATTTTTTCTGGTTGGTTGCCCGTGGTTAATGGAGCACGCACCATCAACGATCGACTGGTTTTACAATCCGCATTATGGCGTAGGATATGTTTTTGTATCGAACATACTTTCAACATTGATTCAAACGCTTGCCCTGATACCTTACATCTTTGCCGCAAAATTAAAATTCAACCATCAACTGCTTCGAAAAATTTTGCAATATTCGCTTCCTTTGTTGGTATTGGGTGTGGCCGGGATTATGAACCAGACCTTAGATAAAATTTTATATCCTTTTCTGAAACCGGGCGTTGAAGGAGCTGCCGAATTGGGCATTTACGGAGCAACATCGAAAATTGCCATGGTAATGTTGATGTTTACCCAGGCATTCCGATATGCTTACGAACCTTTTATTTTTGCCCAACACAAAGATAAAAACAGTTTGTCGGCCTATGCCGATGCCATGAAGTTTTTCATCATTTTTTCATTACTGATATTCCTTGGCATGACACTTTACATGGATATATTCAAATACATTATCCAACGTGATTATTGGACGGGGTTGAATGTTGTCCCGATTGTACTGATGTCGTTTATTTTTCAGGGGATATTCTTCAATCTTTCGCTCTGGTACAAACTGACCGACAAAACAATGTACGGCGCATGGTTTTCAATCTTGGGCACAATTATCATAGTTATCGGGAATGTGCTGCTCGTTCCACGTTTCGGTTATACAGGGTCAGCATGGGCAGCATTTGCTTGCTATTTTGTGATTATGCTGGTATCGTATTATTTTGGCCAGAAATATATGCCGATAAAGTACGACCTGAAAACCATTGGCCTTTACACTTTAGTTACAATAATCTTGTATGTAATCAGTTTATTTATAGACACTCCGTATCCGATAGTCAATATCGCTTTAAAAACGGTGCTTATGATTGCATTTTTGGCCTTATTGGTCAAACGCGATTTTCCACTGAAAAACATACCGATACTAAAACGGTATATCAAATGAGAAACATATTCTCCTTTATGATAATTGGGAATATTAAATTTCGGAAAATCAAACTCTTTTATTAGAGGGCACAAAAACCTGTTATTATTCAACATTTATCTTCTATGATCTCAATTATAGTTTGTTCAAAGCGGAAGGATTTCTTCAAATTATTAGCAGAGAATATTGCTGACACTATATTTACCAAATATGAAATTATTCATATAGAGAACTCTGAAAACAAACACTCAATATTTTCGGCATATAACGAAGGAGTTGCCAGAAGTAAATATCCTTATTTATGTTTTATTCACGATGATGTTTTTTTCCACAGTAAAAACTGGGGTGAAAAAATTATCAAGCACCTTCAGCTGCCTAATGTCGGGATTTGTGGTTTGGCCGGCCGGGATTTTGTTCCCCGCGTACCGGCTTCGTGGAAAGTGAATTTACCCAGCGTTAATATAATACAATCGGATAAAACAGGTAAGAGGCGGTCGAAAACCAGATTTAAACCGAAAGGATTTGGGTTGGAAAGGCGGCCGGTAATTTTATTAGATGGCGTTTTGTTGTGTATGAAAAGGGAATTGATGGACAGCATTAAATTCGATGAGAAACTGAATGGTTTTCATGGATATGATTTTGATATTTGCATCCAATCCACAGTTCTGGGATATGAAAACTATGTGATGTACGACATTGTCTTAGAGCATTTTTCCAGAGGAAATCCCGATGCATCCTATTATCGAAACCTGATCAACATATTCAAAAAGTGGAATAAACATTTACCTTTAATAAAAAAAAATGCTTCCATAAGCGAAACGGTCAGAATACATAAAATTGAAAAAAAAGGACTGTCGAGGTTATTGGGAAAATTAGTTCGACGAGGCTTTTCTACCAACGAAATTATTTCCATCATCAGTTATTTTGCAAACCAAATTGATTTGAAAAATAAAAACCTGAGAACAAAAACCATTCGATTGGAAGTACTTACTATGAAGTTTCTAAACTTTCCGATATACAAATTTCAGAAAACAAAACACGAAGTATAACTGTTTTCAATAAAGCTAAAGCGTAAAAATAAATGGTTAATCTGCACATTATCACTCCCGTTAAAGATTCGTTGGAAACAACGCTTCGAACCATCGAAAGGATTATGCAATCCGAAGCAAGTGTGAAGTTTTCGTATACGGTTTACAACGACTTCAGCACAAACGAAACTACCGAAAGGCTCGAAGTTGAGTCGGAAAAGCAAGGATTTAACCTGGTAAATCTGAAAGATATTACCACGCATTCCTCGCCAAATTACTTGCTTGTTTTACAAACGGCACAACAAAGAGCAATAGCCGAAGGCGCTCATTTACTGATTGTAGAATCGGATGTCGTTATTGAAAAAGAGACCGTACAAAGACTGTACGACTATTGCCCCGAGTTGGATAAAGCAGGAATGATTGCTTCCGTTACTACTGATATTGCCGGGAATATTAATTTTCCATATTTATACGCCCAAAAATATAAAAACGGTACAATAAACACGAGAAAAAGACTTAGCTTTTGTTGCACCTTACTGACAATTGATTTTCTGAAAAGTTTTGATTTCGGGCAACTCAATCCGGAAAAATCATGGTACGATGTATATCTCTCGCATAAATCAATCGAATCGGGTTTTAACAACTATTTATTGACCTCGCTGCCAGTATTGCATTTACCACATAGCAGCCGCCCATGGAAACTCCTCAAATATACCAATCCGTTGAAATATTACTGGAGAAAAATCATTGACAAACGCGATAAAATCTGATGGAAAATACAAACAACCACATTGTAAGCATCATAATTCCGGCATATAATGCGGAAAAATTTCTTGAAGAAACCGTCGCTTCGGCAATGGCTTCTACTTATCCTTTTTTAGAAATTATTATCGTTAATGATGGATCGACCGACAACACGAAGTCGGTTATTCACAAAATCAAAACTCAATATCCGCAAATCAGAAGTTTTGAGCAAAAAAACAGTGGCGTAGCAGTTGCGCGAAATCTGGCTATACGTAAAGCTCGCGGAAAATATATTTTGCCACTGGATGCCGACGACCTGATTACACCCGATTATATTGAAAAAGCGGTTGAAATTATAAGCACAAACGATCAGGTAAAAGTAGTTTACTGCCTGGCCGAATTTTTTGGAAATAAAACCGGACACTGGAAGTTGCCCCCTTTTAACCGGAAACTATTGGCGCGAAAAAACCTGATTTTCGTAACTGCCCTCTACCGAAAATCAGACTATGAAAAAACCGATGGTTACAGACCTGAAATAAAAGGGCCTGAAGATTGGGATTTCTGGATCTCGATGTTAAAAACAGGTGGCGAAGTCGTACGAATTCCTAAAGTGTGCTTTTACTACCGAATACACGAAAACTCGAAAAGAGTGGCAATGCGCAGCAAGAAAAAAGAAGGAATTGATTTGATGAATCAACGCCACAAAGCCTTTTTTCACCGATCGCTGGGTGGTAAACTTCACTACATCCGTGCCTGTTCCGGGTTTTTTAATTTCTTTCAAGGTTTGCTTAATGCGGTTAAAGTAGTTTTAGCTCCGGGCTATGAATCGTATGATGAACTAATGTACAACATTCCTTATTTATTAAACTCGTTGAATCAGAATGTCGTAGGCAAAAGCCACACAAAAATCATACATCTTGAGCATCATATTTTACGAGTTGAAACTTTTCAATCGCCGGGATTTTACAAACTTATAAAAAGCAGGAACAATGCAACGCGCAGGTATAAATCTGCATCTGGTTCTTCGGTAAATGGGAATGATTATTTCCCTTTAGGTTATTACGAACAATTCTCAAATTTCGTCAGATATACGGGTTATTTCGTCGAAATAAAAAAGAAAACCACATAACACATTCATAACTTTCCGTATACACACGATGAACAATATATTAAAAGGAATCAATATATTTAGGAAAATGCCGGCGGGTAACCGTTTTGTTTTTATATCCATTTCATTGTTTGTTTTGTTTTGGATAATTGTTAAAATTATATTTTCAAACTACAACATAACAGATGAAGAGAATAAACCGGTTTTAAGACTCGTTTCATTGTCATTTTTAGCCTTGAACCTGATTGTAGCGTTGATTCTCTTTCCATCAAAACCACTGAAAATAAGTTTTAAAGAGGATAATATTTTAAACTTTGCTCTCCTTGCTCTTTTGATTTCAAGCGTACTTTCCGTAAAGGCGTCGGCTTACATTACTTTTCTGTTTTTTGTTGTAACCCTTGTATATGCACTTGTAAACAAAAGAAAGTTCCGGTTACACCCTTTTTTCGGAATAATGGTTGCGTATTATTCGTATCAACTCCTTGGTTTGTTGTGGACTATCGATATAAATGAAGGACTGAAATTTATTGATAAAGGGTTGTCTTTTATTGTCATTCCATTATCATTCAGTTTTTTCAGCATTTCAAAAGAGCAGAGAGATAAGGTTTTACGTCTGTTTTTTCGTTTCTTAACCGTTTATTTGCTGATGGGGATAATCGGATATATTTTCCAGGTATATTTCCACAAATTAAATCTTTTCGTTGGTTTGTGGTTCGTTAAATTTTACTTCCCGCCCATTTTGAATCTTGTTGACTCTTTCGACCAGATATTTTCCGGCATAGGTTACGGACATCCGACTTACATTTCGTTTATACTCACGGTAATGATTGCAGTGGGCTTTTATTTGTCGCGAAACGGACAAGATGACACAAACGGAATAACTAAATTTGAACTGACCGTTTATTTAGTTTTATCAGCATTCGTTATTTTTATATTAAAAAGCAGGTTGGGTTTTATAATGTTCCCTTTTGGAGTTTTAATTTCGGTTCTTTTTACAGTTAGAAAAAGTAAGCAAATGCCTTTTATCTTAATATTCCTTTTCGTTTTGGCTATTTTGACATCTATACTGTCGTATAAATATACTGATCAACACTCTTTCATGAACGATTCTGACCGTAAAAATATATTCAGTTTCGTGGTAGATTATATAAAAAACAACCCTTTAACCGGTACCGGAACCGGCAGTATGGCAATAGTATTGCGCAATGTAGAACACGCAGTAAATGCGCACAATCAGTTTATTGGAGAATTATTTCACTTAGGAATCGGAGGATTAATAATGTTTTTGTTCCTAATCGGGACAGTTATATACCATGGTATTAAGAGCCGCAATTATATGTTGTTGTATTTCATGGTAATTTTCACTTTACTAATGATAACAGAAATGCCACTCGCCATACAAAAAGGTGTCAGTGCATTTACCTTGTTCACCTGTTTGTTTTTACAGCCCGATTGGAATATCAAACCGGATGATAAATCTATTCCCCAAAGAATAAGCTATAAATAGACGTTATTTCCGCCCGAAATCGGCAGGGATTTCGCCCCAGACTTCAGTTTTCCATTTTAGGATTTCAGTATTGTAAGTGTTGTCGGTAAGCCATTTCTCGGCACGTGCCATCAAATCGAAAAGCGCTTCATTCCCGGCGTTTTTCTCCAACAATGTTTTGGTTTTTTTTGCTTTTACCCATGCCAAGGCAGTTTTGCTGTCGGTATAAATCGGTAAATCGCTGTTTTGTTGTTTCAAAAAAGCCAAACCGTGGACAAGCGCCAGAAATTCACCGATATTGTTTGTCCCGTTTTTGAATGGCCCCTGGTGAAAAATCACTTCTCCAGTCCTGGTATAAACTCCCCTGTATTCCATGAGCCCGGGATTGCCGCTACAAGCTGCATCTACGGCAATACTTTCTTTAACCGGCAAACCGGCTTGTGCAATTTGGTCCTTCGTTGGTTGAGCAGCTTTTGCATTTTTGCCCACAAAATCCCAATAAGGCGAAAAAAATGCTTCACGGGCTTCCGCCTCAGTCATAAATCCCTTGTATTTAGCTTCGGGATATGCGTGTACCTGACGCTTACATTCGTCCCAGGAGCTGTAAATGCCGGGCTCACGACCATCCCAAACTACAAAAAACTTATTTTTCTTGCTCATTAACTTTATGTGTTAAGAATTTTTAGTCGATCAATGTTCTGTACTTCTTTTATGTTTCCAGCGCTTATGTGTCCAAAGCCAAAATTCAGGATGTTCCTTTATTTTTTCTTCAAGAATTTGCGTATATCTATCTGTTATTTCAAATTCCGAAGTTTCTAACGGAGAAAGAGTTATTGGGTAGAATTCACACTCATAATAACCCCTTTTCAATCTGTTAACATGAAAATAAAACACTGGGTAATCAAATTTTTTTGCAAGTTGTTCGGTTCCGACAATAACGGGAGTTTCCTGATTTAAAAATCTTGTCCAATGTTGAATATGACTGCGCAAAGGTGATTGATCTGAAATCATACCGAAAGTGGCATTCTTTTCTTCCTTTTTTAAACGAACCATCAGGCGTAATAAATTTTTCATATTCACGGTTTTTCCTCCAAATCTCGTTCTCCAGCCATTTATCAATTTACCAAAGTTTTTATTTGTTAACTTTTTAAATATATTATAAACAGGGCTTTCTTCAGGCAAATACATCGAATAACACGATGCCCATTCCCAGTTACCGTAATGTGACGTCATACCCATTACGCTTTTCCCCTGCGCATATTGCTCCAAAACAACATTGACATTAACGGGAGTAAACCGATGACTCATCTCCTGTTCGCTAATATGCATCATGTACATTATTTCGATTAATAAATCGCTAAAATAATGATAAAAATCCCGTTCGATTTTACGTAATTCTTTCGTTGATTTTTCAGGAAATGAGTTTTTCAAATTCTCACGTGCAACTTTTTTCCTATATCCTACCAAATAATATATAACCGGATATAAAACAAAGTCCGACAACAGATATAGCATAGGCAGAGGCAACCATGAAAGCAACCAAATAAACGCATAAAATATATGAAACATGGAATATAAATTTATAAAACAATAAATTAACAGACTTTATTTTATTCAAGCTCTCCTTGCGGTAAAAATATTTTCATCTCTCGTCAAAAAAATGTATTTTTGTGCCGCTTTTAAATCAAGGCCACGTAGTTCAACGGATAGAACAAATGTTTCCTAAACATTAGATCCGGGTTCGATTCCCGGCGAGGCTACTGTTTAATTTCGAATTATTTTGCCATCCTTCAGTTCAATCACCCTGTCGGAGAGCGCTGCTAATTCTTTATCGTGTGTTACAATCACAATTGTAAGCCCGAATTTATCCCTCAAATCGAATAACAGCCTATGAAGTTCGTCGCGGTTTTTAGAATCCAAACTACCGGAAGGTTCGTCGGCCAATATCAATGAAGGATTGTTAATTAACGCCCTGGCTACTGCAATCCGTTGTTTTTCACCGCCCGAAAGTTCTGACGGTTTATGTTCGATGCGATCGCTCAAACCTAAATAGTCAATAAGTTCATTTGCCCTGGCTGCTACTTTCTTCGAATCTTTCCGGGCAATTAATGCGGGAATCATTACATTTTCGAGGGCTGTAAATTCGGGCAACAGTTGATGAAACTGAAAAACAAACCCGATGTGTCTATTGCGGAAAACGGCGAGTTCATTTTCGCTCAAGTTACTGAAATCGATGCCATCCACTTCTATCTCACCAAGATCGGGTTTATCCAATGTACCAAGTATCTGAAGTAATGTGGTTTTTCCGGCGCCGCTTGGCCCGACAATCGAAACAATTTCTCCTTTCTTAATTTCCAGATCAACACCTTTCAGCACCTCAAGTGTATCAAAACTTTTGTGTATGTTTTTTGCTTTTATCATCTATATTTGGTATTTGACGGGATAAACCATCATTTCATTCTGTTTTAAACAGATAATTCAACCCGGCTTTTGCGTACAAAGTTATCTGTTTATGCCGATAATCAAATCTTTTATTCGTAAAAAAAAGTACCTTTGTGTAGATTTTTTAAATTTCAGGAAAGTTTATGTCGTCTGAGAATATTTTTGGCAAAATAGAATTCATCCGCAGCGAGCGCGCAAAACATATAACCGTGCGTATTCTTGTTGATGGATTAAGAGTTACTCTTCCCCGTTCGGCTACCCAGGAACAAGCGCTGAAATTTATCAATACAATACAACACAAAATCTCAGCCAAACAGGAAAAACTCAGACACAAAGAAAACGAAAACCCAACTTTACTGGATGAGAATACGCGACTTCAAACACTCACTTTTGAAATAGCATTGAAGCGTACCAGCCGGAATGACATCTTTTTCTCGCTTAAAAACGGCTTATTAACTATTGAATTTCCCGAAAATACCGACTGCTCATTACCGTTAACACAAAAACATTTTTGGAATGGCATAAATTATTTCCTCCGCAAAGAAGCCAAACGGCTTTTACCAGATCGGACAAAACAATTGGCAGGGAAATTCGGTTTTTATTATTCCACCGCCAAAATTCAGCCGAGTAAAAGCCGCTGGGGAAGTTGCTCGCGCGAGCGCAGCATTAATCTTTCGTTTTACCTGATGTTATTGCCCCCACATTTAATTGACTATGTGATCCTTCACGAACTATGTCACACCAAAGAAATGAATCACGGCGAGAAATTCTGGAAATGGATGAACAAAGTTACCGATGGACAAAGCAAGGAACTGAGGGCTGAACTGAAAAAATATAATATGCCTAAATAGAAAGTTTGATATTTAAGAGTTTGATGGCAGAAAATCAAAGCTCTCATTTCTCTTTCGGCGAGGCAAACATTAAACTGTTTTTTATGAACTGGACACAACTTTTATCAACCAAACGCTTCGGTATGGAGGATTATCACGAAAACCGCGCCGATGACCGCAGTGAGTTTCAACGCGATTACGACCGATTGATTTTTTCGGCCCCATTTCGTCGCATGCAAAACAAAACGCAGGTTTTTCCGCTTCCCGGTAGCGTATTTGTACATAATAGGTTGACTCACAGTCTCGAAGTTGCTTGCGTAGGACGTTCGTTAGGTGTTAATGTAGCTCACCAACTCAAACTGAAAGGGATAGAAGCTCCTTTTTTGGATGAAATCGGCTCAATTATTTCGGCTGCTTGCCTGGCTCACGATATGGGTAATCCGCCTTTCGGACATTCGGGCGAAAAAGCCATTGCCACTTATTTTTCGGAAGGAAAAGGAATGGATCTGCAACATTTAATGACTGGTGAAGAATGGAAGGATATAACCTGCTTCGAAGGAAATGCCAATGCTTTCAGGCTGTTGACTCATCAATTCAATGGACGAAGAAAGGGCGGTTTTGTACTTACTTACAGCACATTGGCTTCGATAGTAAAATATCCTTACGCGTCAATCCATTCGGATTTAAAAAAACAAAAGTTCGGATTTTTCAAGGCTGAAAAAAAAGATTTTAAAAAAATAGCGATCGAGTTGGGAATAATGAAATCTCCCGACAACTCAAACCGTTTTACACGGCATCCTTTGGTTTATTTAGTCGAAGCTGCCGATGACATCTGTTATCAGATTATGGACATTGAAGATGCTCACAAACTGAAGATATTGCCGTCGGACGAAACAAAATCGTTGTTCCTTCAATTTTTCAACGAAGACAAAAGAAAACGAAGATTAGAAACATTGGAAATGGTAAGCGATGTAAACGAACAGATTGCCTACCTGCGTTCGTCGGTCATTGGTTTGCTTATCGAACAATGTTCCAGAGCGTTTGTCGAAAACGAAGAAGCCATACTGAACGGCACATTCAATTCAACTTTAATCAAACAACTGCCCGAGAGAACGTCAGATGCCTATAAAAGTTGTTCGAAAACGGCTGTAAATAAAATTTACAGTTCACAAGAAGTGCTCGACGTTGAACTTGCTGGTTATAAAATTATTCTCACTTTGCTCGAGCACTTGGTAACAGCGGTATTGAGTCCCGAAAAAGCATACTCCAAACAACTTTTAATGCGCATTCCCGAACAATACGAAACCAATAATCCGACAACCTACGGTAAGGTTTTGTCAATTCTTGATTATATTTCAGGCATGACCGATGTATATGCGCTTGATTTATACCGAAAAATTACGGGAATGAGTATTCCGAGCTTATAGAAATTGTGGCAAAAAATAACAGAAAAAAGTGGCAAAAAACTTCCGCCACTTTTTTATATCCAAATATTGAACACACAAACAATTGTTATTTAGGGTCTGCTGAAAAACTATTTTATGCCACGGAGTGGCTAAATGTGAATTGAAAATCGGCGTAGCCAATAACCCCCAGTGAGCGTAGCGATACTGGGGGATGTTGAATAACCAAGAACCCCAGCCCCGAAGTGGGC
>JAJFVH010000174.1 GCA_021371875.1 Bacteroidales bacterium | reverse complement strand
CAATAATATAATAAATATATGTTACAATATGCAAATTATTGTATTTGCGCTTGTAGCTAAATTAATAACGAATAAAAATTCCCAAAATATCCATTTTTCAACTTTTTGAAAAATGGGGTTAATCAGAGGGGACTCAATTTTATTTAATTTGAGAAGTTTGAAGTTTGAGAAGTTTGAAGTTCTGAAAAATGAACTTTCAATACTTTGCAAACCGGAAGAGCGTTTAGCAGAATTTGTGCCAAAAGGTTTCAGGGTATTTTTTTTGACAGTTATAACGAAATTCCGGCTGAAAAGTTGTTCGGAGGGCTGACATCTTGTCATTTTGTCAGCGAAGTTTTGCAGATAAAAAGCAACTTGTACAAATCGTAGAGCAGGAGGGAAGGATTCGGTTTGCACAAAAGTTTAATCAACAGTTTTTGCGTCAGGTTATACTTTAATGTAAACAGGCGTATAAGTCCGACTTTTTTTATACGTAAGAAGGCGGCTAATAGTGTAGATTCTTTTGCCAGGTAAGGATAATTTTCTGTTTGATAAAGCAAAAACAGATTACGTGTTGCTTCTCCTGTTTTGCGTAAAAAGGTTTTGTTGTCGTCTAATCCTTTATGAATGAGTGGATTTTCAATCTGGATAAATTCGTAACCCAGTTGATGCAATTGATATCCGAAAAGCATGTCTTCGTGCCCATAACCCCGAATGCTTTCATCGAAACGAACGCGATTGAAAATGGATTTGGAAATAAGAAAATTGAAGGTGGAGAAATTTGACCTCATCCCAGCCATCTCTTTTGGAGAAAGAGAATAGTGGACATTAATTTTGTGCTTTTGATTCAGTTTGCTACGTTCAATGGCACTTCGGGCTTCGCGTACACGGCCATATTTCAGGCGCAAACTGTAGTCGGGATTATTTTCGTGAGGGTCGTAAGCCACGCCTCCAATGACAATACAATCCTCTTTGCAAAAAGAAATATATTTCTCTACAAAATGTGGAGTGTGAACCGCAGCATCGCAATCGATGAACAAAAGATGTTCGTATTTTGCCTCGTCGGCCAATCTGTTTCTGGCGGCCGAACGTCCAATGTTCTGAGCCGAAATTAGATGTCTGCAATTTTTTAAATTACAAATTGTGCGGTTCGACTCAACTTCACTTGTAGATCCATCTTCCAATACAATAATTTCGATATCGACGTAGGTATCCATTGCCTGTTTGTAAAGTTGGGATACCAAACCGGTAATGTTTTGATTATATGTAGGAATAAGAATAGAAAGCATGATTTTTATTCATTTAAGTAGATCATATTTTCCACTCTTTCCATACAATCCAGTCTTCAATAAAAGATGAAAAAGCAACTTCGGCATCTTCTTCAGTAATATTTTCTTTGGTAAACTTAACGGTTTGCGTGAGCTTGATCGATGCTTTTCGGCAATTAGAGAATCTTTGTTCCCAACGAATATCTTTTTCGTTCATGGCAAATTAATTTAAAAATTGATATGGTTTTTAGCCATTCATCTTCCGCAAATATACAAAATAAATCACTTTAACAACTTTGATTGAAAATATAGAGCAATTATTTTATCCGATAATTGTAGCCACTATTTTTCGACTCTTAGCATGTTCCCTGAATTCGCAAAGGTAAATGCCCTGCCAAATGCCCAGGTTTAAACATCCTTTAGTAATAGGAATATTCAAACTGACCCCTACAATCGACGATTTAGCATGTGCCGGCATATCGTCGTCGCCTTCGAGTGTATGGACATAATAGGATTCTTTTTCACGAATTAAGCGATCGAAAATGTGAGCCATATCAGTTTGCACGTCGGGATCGGCATTCTCGTTGATGCTCAGTGCCGCCGAAGTGTGTTTCATAAATAAATTCAGCATCCCTGTTTCGGGTAATTTTGGGAGCTTGCCCATAATTTCATCTGTAACAAGATGAAAACCGCGCGAACGGGGATGAAGTGAAAATTCGGTTTGAGAAAACATGAAACTTTTATTGTGTATTATTGTTTAGAAAGCTTGATTCCTGAGCTTCCGAAAAAATATTGTTATGTTAAAACAGGAAATATTGCCCTCTTGTTTTTTGCGACGAAACCGGTACAAATATAGTAAATCCATTTTTATATAATCGTATAATTGGTTTTTATCTTGAATTTATTGAATTCAAGAATACAGGAGTTCTTGATTAGTATGTGAGAAAAATTGTAACTACTCAGCACCCTTTATTTTTATAACCTTTTGATTTTCAGTTCGACAAAGTCGAACTGAAAATCAAAAGGAGGGGGGATTGTTTCATTATCCACCAGTTGCGCTTCGCTTACTGGGGGTTATGCATATTTAGCCCCGTCGGGGCAAAGAGTTTAAATACATAACAATCAACTAAATGGCTGATTATTATCAAATTTATTAGGGTGCTGAGT
>JAJFVH010000173.1 GCA_021371875.1 Bacteroidales bacterium | reverse complement strand
CAATAATATAATAAATATATGTTACAATATGCAAATTATTGTATTTGCGCTTGTAGCTAAATTAATAACGAATAAAAATTCCCAAAATATCCATTTTTCAACTTTTTGAAAAATGGGGTTAATCAGAGGGGACTCAATTTTTAAACAAATATATTATGGATAATCTATTTAATGTAAAAGATTTGGTTGTTGTAATCACCGGTGGCGGTGGTATCTTAGGCCGTGGTATGTCTGAATACATGTGTTCGCAGGGAGCCAAAGTTGTGATTCTTGACAGATGTAGAGAAGCTGGAACCAATCTTGAAGCTGAGCTAAAGGCTAAGGGTTACGAGGTAATAAGCTATTGTACAGATGTTCTTGTAAAAGAAAGCTTAGAAGAAACAGCTGACGCAATCGTGACAAAATATGGTCGGATTGATGTGCTGGTAAATGCTGCCGGCGGAAATATGGCCGGCGCTACTATCGGACCTGATAGCACTATTTTTGATTTGGAAATAGATGCATTCCGCAAGGTTGTTGATTTGAACTTATTCGGAACAGTATTGCCAACAATGGTTTTTGCTAAAATTATGGTACAACAGAAAAAAGGAAGCATCATCAATATTTCTTCCGAATCGGCTCTTCGTCCGCTGACCCGTGTGGTTGGATATGGAGCTTCAAAAGCTGCAGTAACCAACTTCACAAAATATATGGCAACCGAATTGGCAACCAAATTTGGCGAAGGATTGCGCGTAAATGCTATGGCTCCCGGGTTTTTCCTGACCGAACAAAACCGTACCTTGATGACCAACCCCGATGGATCGCTTACTGCCCGCGGGCATTCTATTATTGCTCATACTCCGTTCGGACGTTTTGGAAATCCCGATGAATTGTTCGGTACACTTCATTGGTTGGCAAGCGATGCCTCCAAATTTGTAACCGGTACGCTTACCGTTATTGATGGAGGTTTTGATGTGTTTTGTATATAAAATAGTTAGGGATTGTTAGATATAGTTAAGTGTTGCTTGGATTTAAATTATTCCTGACAAAATTTACTGATTATATCTAAACACCCTAATAATAAATCTGTTATGAAATCGCTGGAAGAACTTGAAATTTACCAACTCAGTATGCAAATTGGCGACGCGAAGTTTGGTTTGCGGTTGATGGCTGGAATTATTTTGCAAAAAATACGGTTGGAGGTCAATGGACAAGGGCGATAGATTCTGTGGCAGCGAATATCAGTGAAGGTTACGGTCGTTACTCTTATGTCGAAATGCGGCAATTTGTTCGTATCGCTCGTGGCTCGCTCAAAGAACATATCACTTGGCTTACAAAAGCAAAAAACAGAAAATTGGTTTCAATGGATTTTTTTGAAAACATAAATAATAACTCCATCAAATTGTCAGTGAAAATCAATAATTTCATTACTTCATTGAACAAACAAATTAAAGCAGGAAAACCTGCCACAGACAACACCTAACAATGTCTAACAACATCTAACAATATCTAACAATGATTGAACTCAAAAAAGACTCAAAATATGCCCTTATGGTGGCTACCAGCATGGGCATCAGAATTACGCCGGTAAACGGTCAACCTGTTCACAGTAGTAAATTATTCGAAATGCAGGCTACAAGTGCCGAAACAAATGTTGCGAGTATTTCTTCGTATCTTGGATTACCCGTAAAAGTACTTACCACTTTTGTAAAAGATAGTCCGATAGCTCAATTGATTAAAGCTGATTTACGTAGTCGCAATTTAGATTTTGAAGGACCTGAAGTTGCTCAGGATAATCCCTGGGGCTATCGTCATCAGTTTAATATTGCCGACAGTGGCTTTGGAACTCGTGGTCCACGTGTGTTGAACGACCGTGCCGGAGAAGTGGGACGAACGTTGAACGTGAAAGATTTTGATCTGGAACGTATTTTTGTGAAAGAAGGTGTCCGGATTCTTCATCTCTCGGGATTAATTGGTGCTTTGTCGCCCGAAACAAGTAATTTCTGTCTCGAATTGGCACGTTACGCTAAAAAAACAGGGACGCGCATTTCGTTCGATTTGAACTATCGCGCTTCTTTCTGGAAAGGACGTGACAAAGAATTACGCGAGATATTTACCGAAATTGCTTCGATTGCTGATATTTTAATTGGTAACGAGGAAGATTTTCAACTTTGTTTGGGTATTGAAGGTCCTGAAGCCGGAGGAAAAGGGATTGATGCTCAGATCGATGGATTTAAAGGAATGATAGGTCGTGTAAAACTGGCTTTTCCGAATGCTTCTGTTTATGCTACTACGCTTCGGCAGGTGATAAGCACCAACGAACATCTCTGGGGTGCCATCATGCTCGATGGAGCCACTTGGAACGTTATCGAACCACGTAAAATCAATGTGCTCGATCGTATTGGTGGTGGTGATGGTTTTGTTGGCGGTATGCTTTACGCCATCCTGAAAGGTTGGGAACCGGAAAAATGGGCGCAATTTGGTTGGGCCTCGGGTGCATTGGCAACTACTTTCCTGACCGATTATGCTCAGCCTGCCGACGAGGAAATGATCTGGAGTATTTGGGGCGGAAATGCAAGAGTGAAAAGATAGGCACAGGTTAAGGCACAGGCTTAGGCTTAGGCTTAGGCGCAGGCTTAGGCACAGG
Source organism: Bacteroidales bacterium (assembly GCA_021371875.1). Taxonomy (GTDB): domain Bacteria; phylum Bacteroidota; class Bacteroidia; order Bacteroidales; family Paludibacteraceae; genus Paludibacter. The sequence goes on along the minus strand of JAJFVH010000173.1, from coordinate 20,880 downwards.
CAAAGGAAGAGTTAGTTTTGAATATTAAATTTTTGATTGAATGGAAAAGAAATTCAATGATTTCCGTGATATGGGTGTTTGGCAACAGTCTTTTGGGTTACTTATTGAAATTTATCAGATTTTAAAGACTTTTCCTGCTGACGAACGTTATGCACTTACTGACCAATTAAAACGAGCTTCAAATTCAGTAGTTCATAATTTAGCTGAGGGCTACGGACGATTTGAACCTAAAGATAAAACCCGTTTTTATAAAATTGCCAGAGGGAGTACTTTCGAATCGATGAGTCAAATCTTAGTTGCTGAAGCTCAAAGCTACTTATCAAAAGATGCTTGTGAAAATTTGATTGATAAATACAAGAAAATAATTGAAGAAATAAATGCATTGATTCATTATTTGGAAAAATAAATAAAATAAATCTCAGCTTATGCCTACGCCTGAGCCTACGCCTGAGCCTAAAATCTACTAAATATGCTCTACTACGAAATTGGTTCAACAGAACTGGAATTGAATGCCGAAGACCTGAAAAAAGGACTTTTCGAAGCGTTGGAGAAAATGGGCAGGAAACAAAAAGTACTTGCCATTCCGCCCGATTATACGCGTTTACCAAGTCGTGCTGGTGAGCTTACCGAGTTTGCTTGGCAATATTACGGTGAAGCGTTGACGGATGTTCTGCCTGCCTTGGGGACGCATTCACCCATGACCGGTCATCAGATTTCGCACATGTTCGGGACATTGCCGGCTTCGTTGATTCGTGAACACGACTGGCGCAACGATGTGGTGACGCTTGGTAATGTGCCTGCCGGATTTGTAAAAGAAGTTTCGGGCGGTGCCGTTGATTTTCCGTGGCCTGCACAGGTAAATAAACTCTTGCGGGATGGAAATTTTGATTTAATTTTGTCCATTGGTCAGGTTGTACCTCACGAAGTAGTGGGAATGGCCAATTATAACAAGAATATTTTTGTCGGAACCGGTGGTGTTGAGGGAATTAATAAAAGTCATTTCGTGGGTGCGGCTTACGGCATGGAACGGATGATGGGTCATGCCGATACGCCTGTACGTCGGATTTTCAATTATGCATCCGAGCATTTTGCCAATCATTTGCCCATTGTTTACGTGCAAACTGTGGTTGGACTGGATAAAACCGACGGAAAAATTAAAACCCGCGGTCTGTATATCGGCGATGATTTTGAAGTGTTTGATAAAGCGGCTAAGTTAGCTTTGCTCGTCAACTTCGAAATGCTTGATAGACCATTGAAAAAGATAGTGGTTTATCTTGATCCCACCGAGTTCAAAAGCACCTGGCTCGGCAATAAATCGATTTACAGAACCAGAATGGCTATTGATGATGATGGCGAACTGATTGTGATTGCTCCAGCACTGAAAGAGTTCGGTGAAGACAAGGAAATTGACCGATTGATTCGTAAATACGGCTATTTTGGAACACCGGCTACATTGAAAGCTTGTGACGAAAATGAAGAATTACGTAAGAACCTGAGTGCAGCTGCGCATTTAATCCATGGTTCATCCGAAGGTCGTTTCAGTATAACCTATTGTCCGGGGAAAAATATTGAAAATCTTACACAAGCTGAAATTGAAAGTGTAGGATTCAAGTATGCAGATATTGATAAAGTGACTGCAAAATACGATCCTGCAAAATTGCGCGATGGATACAATACAATGCCTGATGGTGAAGAAATTTTCTATATTTCCAATCCTGCATTGGGTTTGTGGGCGTTTAAGGATAGATTTAAATATTAATCTATTATATATAAAGTGTTGATTAATTGGGGAATAATTGGATGTGGAAATGTTACGGAGTTGAAAAGCGGTCCGGCATTTAACAAGGTGGAGCATTCACGTCTGGTGGCTGTGATGCGCCGGAATGCTGCCTTGGCTGAAGATTACGCCAAACGGCATCATGTTCCGAAGTTTTATTCCGATGCAACCGAATTGATCAACGATTCGCAGATTAATGCCGTTTATGTAGCTACTCCGCCCGACACACATGCTTTGTATGCTATCGGGGCTATGAAAGCAGGAAAAGCGGTTTACGTCGAAAAACCAATGGCGCGAAATTATGCGGAATGTCTGGATATGATACGTGTTTCGGTGGAGACCGGTCAGCCTTTATTTGTGGCATATTACCGAAGGACACTTCCAGCTTTTTTGAAAGTGAAAGAGCTGATTGAAAACGATTCTATCGGCAAACCGCTCATGGTGAATGTCAGACTTTATAAAGCTTATGGTGAACAGGACAGATTTGCGGACAAACAACATTGGCATGTTAATCCGGCAATTGGCGGTGCCGGTCATTTTTATGATTTGGCTTCACATCAGTTTGATTATCTCGATTTTGTATTTGGACCGATAACTCAGGTAAATGGAATGGCAAGTAATATTGCCGGTTATTATTCGGCCGAAGATACAGTTTCAGCTGTTTTTACTTTTGCGTCAGGCGTTACAGGTACTGGAAGCTGGAGTTTTGTGGTTGATAAACAATCGGAAGAAGATAGCATTGAAATTATCGGTACAAAAGGAAAAATTAAATTTCCCTGTTTCGACAAAGGGGATGTGGAAGTCGTTTCCGAAAAGGAAACTGAAAGATTAAATTTTCAGAATCATGAAAATATTTCTTTTTACCTTATCGAACAGGTTGTCGGGACTTTGCGGGGCAAAAATGAATGTGTGAGTACCATGTATTCGGCTGCCCGTACAAGTTTTGTGTTGGAAGAAATTGTAAAATCATATTACAAAAGAGAATAAAAAACAAGAATCCCCTTTTGTGAGGGGCAGGTGCCTATGAAAATAATTATTGACGATAAAATACCTTACATACGCGGTGCTTTTGAAAATGTGGCGGAAGTTATTTATTTACCGGGATCGAAAACGACGGCTGAAATCGTCAGGGATGCCGATGCTATTATAACACGTACCCGTACTATTTGTAACGAAAAATTACTGGCCGGCTCATCGGTAAAATTTATTGCTACAGCCACTATTGGTTACGACCATATCGATACAGATTATTGCGATGCTGCGGGAATTAAATGGACCAATGCACCGGGCTGCAATTCCAAGTCGGTAGAACAATATATTGCTTCCACGCTCATGGTGTTGGCTGAAACTAAAAAACTTCAATTGAAGGATTTGTGTATAGGTATTGTTGGTGTGGGCAATGTAGGAAGTAAAGTGGAAAAGATATGCGAAATTTTCGGCATGAAAGTGTTGCTGAATGATCCGCCGCGTGAACGAACCGAAGGGTCAAAAAAATTTGTAAGCCTTGAAACGATAAAGAACGAAGCCGATATTATCAGTCTGCATGTTCCGTTAAACTTAAAAGGGCAGGATGTGACTTTTCATTTGGGAGATGAAAACTTTTTTAGCTCATTAAAAAAGAAACCAGTGCTAATTAATTCCTGTCGTGGTGAAGTGATTGAAACCAGTGCGGTAAAAAAGGCATTGAAAGCAAAACAAATTTCATCTTTTGTTTGCGACTGTTGGGAAAATGAACCGGATTTAGATATTGAACTCCTGAAAATGACCGAAATAGCTACTCCTCATATTGCAGGTTATTCGAAAGATGGAAAAGCGAAAGGAACATCGATGAGTGTGCATGCTATAAGCAATTTTTTCGGATTGGGATTGAACAATTGGCAACCTTCAGGGGTTGAATTACCGTCGGATCCTATCATCGAAATTGATGGAGAAGGAATGAGTGAACAGGAAATTTTTTCAATAGCCATTCTTCATACTTATGATATTCGGCATGATGACAAACTGTTGAGATTATCTCCTGAGCACTTTGAACAACAAAGAGGAGATTACCCCACACGCAGGGAGTTTCCGGCCTTTACAATTCGGACACAGCGTGTGGAAGAAAAAACTTTGGAAAAACTAAAATTATTGGGATTTAATGCTTCCTGAATCCTCCTAAAAGAGGACTTTTAAAAAGGACTTCCTGAGAAAAATATTAAAAGTAAAATTATTATTAATCAATTAAAATCTCTGATAGTTCCCCTTTTGGGGGATCGAGGGGGCTTATCATTATGAAACAAAAAGCAGATATTGGATTAATCGGGTTAGCCGTAATGGGCGAAAACCTGGTGCTGAACATGGAAAGCAAAGGCTTTACTGTTGCAGTTTATAACCGTACAGTCGAAAAAGTAGATAAATTTGTTGGCGGACGTGGAGCCGGAAAAAACTTTATCGGAGCACATTCTATTAAAGATCTTTGCGATTCGCTGGAAAAACCACGAAAAGTAATGATGCTTGTAAAAGCAGGGAAAGCTGTTGATGACTTTATCGAACAACTTCTTCCGCATTTGGAACCGGGTGATATTATTATTGATGGTGGAAACACACATTTTCCTGATACCATCCGCCGCACCAAATACGTCGAAAGCAAAGGTTTGTTGTATGTCGGCACCGGCGTTTCGGGTGGTGAAGAAGGTGCACTTCTCGGTCCATCGATGATGCCGGGCGGATCGCCTGCTGCATGGCCTGCCGTGAAAGAGATTTTTCAGGCGGTAGCGGCTAAAGTTGATGATGGAACGCCTTGTTGCGATTGGGTTGGCGAAGGTGGTGCAGGTCACTTTGTGAAAATGGTACATAATGGTATCGAATATGGTGATATGCAGATTATTAACGAGGCTTATCAGGTAATGAAAGATTTACTTGGATTGACTGCCGATGAACAGCATGAAGTATTCAAAGAATGGAACAAAGGTGATCTGGATTCGTACCTGATTGAAATTACACGCGATATTTTGGCTGTAAAAGACGAAGATGGTACTCCATTGGTTGAAAAAATTCTCGATACTGCAGGTCAAAAAGGAACAGGGAAATGGACGGGAGTTTCGGCACTCGACTTAGGCATTCCTTTGACTTTGATTGGCGAGTCGGTATTTGCACGTTGCTTGTCGGCACAGAAGGACATTCGTGTGAAAGCATCCAAAGTAATCAGTGGCCCTGCAGTGAACTTTACAGGCGACAAAAAACAAATGATCGATGATTTGAAAGATGCTTTATTCGGAGCTAAAATTATTTCGTACGCTCAGGGTTATAACCTGATGATGGAAGCGGCCAAAGAGTACGGCTGGAACCTGAATTACGGTGGTATTGCTTTGATGTGGCGTGGTGGTTGCATTATTCGTTCTACTTTCTTAGGCGATATTAAAAAAGCATTCGACAGCAATCCGACACTCGAAAATCTGTTGCTCGATCCATACTTCAAAGCCATAGTTGAAAAAGCGCAGGCCGGATGGCGTCGTGTTTGCGCTACTGCATTGACCAATGGCATTCCTGTTCCTGCACTTACTTCGGCACTTTGCTACTTCGATGGCTTGCGTACCGAACGTTTGCCCGCCAACCTGTTGCAGGCGCAGCGCGACTACTTCGGAGCGCATACTTACGAACGCGTTGACAAACCCCGCGGCGAATTTTTCCATACCAACTGGACGGGTCGCGGTGGCGATACTGCTTCTACAACTTATGTAGTGTAAATTCCAATTTAACAGGAGTTTAAAAAAGCTGACTCGGGTTAAACAGGGCCAGTCTTTTTTTTTATAAGGATTTTGACCAATTCTATTATTGATTAAAAATGAAAGCCCAATAATAATTCACTACAATAGCTCAATAATCAAAATTTTATTACTTTTGAACTCATTAAATACAATTCACATGAAAAAGACAGCATTTTTATTTATCTTATTAAGCTTAATGCAATCAGCTATGTCCAAAGGAAATACCTACAATTTTATTGTAGGAACTTTTACCAGAAACACAACCAGCGAAGGGATATACACACTTCATTGTGATTTTGATAACTCGAAATCTGAAACCCTGCTCGCTACCAAGGATATTTCCAACCCAAGTTATCTCGCCCTTACTGCGGATAAAAAATATGTTTATTCGGTGAATGAGTCGGGTGACCAGAGCATGATAAGCGCTTTTGCTTTTGATAAGAAAACAGGAAAACTGGTGTCGATTAATAAAGTAGATGCTCAAGGAGCAGATCCCTGCTATATCTCAGCTACCGACAATCATGTAGTTAGCGGCAATTATTCAGGTGGGAATGTATGCGTGTTTCTTCGCAATGATGGAGGATCGCTTACCAATGCTGTTCAAAATATTCAGCACAGGGGAAGTAGCATTGATTCAAAACGTCAAAACAAACCTTTCGTGCATCAAACCATTTTTGCTCCCGATAAAAAGTTTTTATTAGTCAATGACTTGGGAACAGATTATGTTACTTCGTACCGTTACGATGCGAAAGCTATTGAAAATGTACTAACTCCTTTCGATTCGCTCAAGGTGAAAGCGGGTAGCGGTCCACGGCATTTGGCATTCGGTAAGAACGGCAAATTAATTTATCTTCTGCAGGAGATGGATGGTACCGTTTCAATAATCGGGTATAAAAACGGCAAACTCACTTTAATCGACGAAACGACAATTGTGAGAAAGGAAAATATCAGCACGGGCGCTGCCGATATACATATTTCACCTGATGGAAAATATCTTTACGCCACGAATCGTGGAACTGCCAATGATATTACCTGTTTCGGGATACTTAAAAACGGCCATCTCAAATTTGTTCAGCAGACGTCTGTACTGGGTACTGTACCGCGTAATTTTTGTATTACGAGGGATGGAAAATTTGTGTTGGTCGGCAACCAGGGAACCAACCAGGTTGTTATTTTTAATCGCAATAAAAAAACCGGAAAACTTACTGATTCCGGTATGAAAATCAAAGTGGGAGCTCCAGTATGTTTGGTAGAATATTAACTATTTTAATGCGCGTGTTCAGCTGTTGAAATAAAAATAATGGCTATACCTGTCAAAATCAGAAGAATCTGAATTAATGATTCTTTTGGTTTTGTTTCTTTATGCATTTCGGGGATCAAATCTGCCAGTGACACATATAAAAAACCGGCAGCTGCAATAGTTATGGTGTAAGGAATAAAAGCCTGTACCACATCGAGCACAAAATATGCCAATATACCGGCTACCAAAGAACTGCTCCCGGAAAGTAAATTATACCACAAAGCTTTTTTACGGGAGTAACCGCATTTAATCAGAATGCCAAAATCACCCAATTCCTGAGGTATTTCGTGCAATACTACCGAAATGGTTACAAAAAGGCCGAGTTCGGTGGAAGTAAGGAAAGAAGCCGCAATCACCACACCATCAATGGCATTGTGAAAAGCATCGCCAATGATAATCATAGGTGCAGCTGTATGGTTTTGCCGTTCACAGTTTTCGTTATGGCAGGTACGCCAGAGTATTATTTTTTCAAGTAAAAAGAACAGTATCAGGCCGATAAGCAACCATAATACTACGGTGTGAATGTCGAGGGTTTCGGCAGCTTCCGGTATCAGTCCCAGCAAAGCTGAACCCAACAATGTGCCGCCTGCCAGATACAGTAAATAACTCGAAACCTTCCCCAACCATTTGTTGTTAAGCAAAAGCAGTGAACCGCTCAAAATCACACTGCCTACACTTGCAGCAGTTAAAGCTAAAATTGTGTATAAAAGAATCTCCATTGATAAAGTTTTATTTATTAATTCAGTTTCAATTTTCGGATACAAAAATAAGGATAAAAAATACAATGCAACATACATAACGTTGCTTATATTGAATTGTTCCTTTAAATATCAATCAATCCTGCTTCAGCGCTTTTTGCATAAAATAATAAGATGCTGACAGAATAACAATTCCCGAAGGAATGCTTGCATAGGCAGCGCCCATAACTCCGAAATAATGAATTAATAAAGAACAAGCCGCAATATTGAAAATCATGGATATCAGGCTAATATAAGCATTGTAACTGATTTTTCCAAGTCCGAAAATAGCAGCGCTTTGCAATTGTATAAGTTGCCGTATACTCCAACCGCTGGCCAGAAAAGTAAAATAAGGCATCGAAGCATCGTATTTGCCGTCAAAAATTAAATTTATAAACGGTGGCACTACAAGCAAAACAAAAACAAGGGTAAGCACGACAATGAGATACAACTGCTTGTTATAACGTGCAAACACCTTTTTGAATTCCGGTTTATTGTTGGCCAACCCGGAAAAATAAGGATTGGCTATTTGCTGTACCGTAGCGGGGAAAACCCTCAATGCCACAGTAAGAGTCAAGGCAAAGCTGTAAAAACCAATCTCTTGCATGTCGTATGTGAGGTAGTTAATCAGTAAAATATCGATATATGCTGATATTTCGGATAATAAATTGGCAAATATGGATGGACGGGCATATTTCCAATGTACAGGGAATAAAGATTTCAACTGAAGTGTTGATATTCCGAATGAAAAATCTTTCCGAATAACCCGAAAGCTTACAAACAACATAACGATAAAACTAAGGTTATAAGCTATGTAGTAACCTTTTATCCCAAACCAATAAGCAAGCAATACAATGGCAAGTATCGAAATAATTTTATTGGTCATTGTGATTCCCGACATCAGCTTTATTTGCTTGGTTGCCTGAAAATAAGATACAAAGACCATAAAAAGCGAATTGCTAATTAAAGGAAATAAACCTATCGGAATCAGCCATTGAATCAAAGTGTCGGACGAAAAAACGCCGAATACATTCAGAATAAGTACAACGGTATAAATTGTAATTGTTGAGATTAAAGTGAACGCCAAAGCCGAACGGAACAATTGCAATCCTTCTTCTTTGGTACGGTTTTCGGAACAAAGTTTTAAGGTCGAAGCATTAAAACCCATGCCTGCTACAACAGAAAATACCGAAAGAAAAGTCTGGATAATTTTGATGCGTCCGATATCTTCAGGCGATAAAATACCCGCAACAAAGAGCTGCGAAGCAAATGCAACCAGTTGAATCATCAGGTTGGCCGACAGCAAATGAAAAAAACCTTTCTTACGAATATCCGATATAAGTTGTTCGATATATTTACTCCATTGATTCATTGAATAAATAATAATTTAAATGTGTCCTGATCTGACCAGAAATAGGGGAAAATCCTGTACGGATTTTTAATCCGTTTATGCTAAAAATCGGCAATTAACAAAATATTCGAAAAGCAATTGGCATTGAAATACAAAGGCATTCCCAGCAGTTTCTTAACGCGTCTTACAATTGCTTTGGGCATGGGAAGTTTAATCCTTTCTGCAAAACAGATTTCAGGAGAAAAGTATCCGGCTATGGAAACAATTTTTGTAAGGGTAAAAGGCGAGAACCAGTACCGGTGATCGGTATTTATGTTTTCAAGATTATTTAATATGTCCTTTACCGTCAAAAGATTAAATACATTGGGCGCAGTAATAATAATATGGTCTACTTTGTTTTTGTACCGTTCTTTTAATTCTTGCAAAAAAGCTACGGGATTGTCCACATGCTCGATAATCTCGCCCAACACAATATAATCCCAATGTTTTTCATCGCTTAAAATCAGGTTGTAAGCGTTTTTATCAGGGTAATATACATTATTTATCCTAAGTTTTTCGTTGATAAATTTTACGACTTCTTTGTTGATGTCAAGCCCTATACATTCGGCGGTTGATTCGTTTAGCAATCCATGCAGCCATTTACGGTTTCTGATTTTCTGCTCAATCAGTGGCAAATGATCGGCACAACCTATGTGTATAACACGTTTATTCTTAGTAATTTCAATGATTTTATCGATACGTGTCCGATCGGGATATTTCTCTTTCGAGAAATGAATATCAAGTCCGGCCGAGAAACGTTCGCCGCTTATGTATTGGTTTATTTCTTTGCTGAATTTCATTTCACACAATGTTTATATTGTTCGGACAATAAGTTACCAATGCTTTCCATGCTGAACTTTTGTCGTGCTGCCGCTTTGATTTCTTCGGAATTATACTCCTGAAAATGATCGAGCATATAATCCATATTCTGAATGAGCGCATTTTCATCTCCGGCAGGAATAAGAATGCCGTTAGTGCTGTTTACATGTTCCGAAATTCCTCCTACATTTGTGCTTATAAGGGGTTTGCCGCAAAAAAGACTCTCAGCTACCACCACAGGTGAATTTTCGTAATTCGAAAATAAAACAAAGAAGTCGGAATTATAAAACCATTCGGCTACTTCCGAGGGAGTTTTTTCTCCGGTGAATTTTAATATCCCGGGTTCAAAATTCAAACTTTGCGCATACTGATAAATTTCATCGAAATCTATTCCATTCCCAACTAACACCAGCTCGAAATCAGTTCTTTTCTTCGACAATTCATACGTTGCATTCAATATTCCACGAACATTTTTAGCAAGTTCATCAAAACACGATACGTGCAGCATTCTTTTTTTTATTCGCGGTTGCGGCTTTATTTCATTTGCAAAACAGGGATCAACACTGTTACTGATAACTGTATAATTCGGATTTTTCAGCTTGTGGTTCAACATAGCGGTTCTCAGGTTTTCGGAAACCGGAAAAACGGCCTGAGCATTTTTTACCACCAATTTTGTGAGTGTTTTTCTGAACAAACCCCTGTATGAATTTCGTATGGGCAAGTAACGCGACCAGTGCTCGGTAATTACATAAGGTACCTTTTTCCATATTTTATATAAATAAGCTATAAAACCGGTACGGGTGAGTATATTGGCGTGTACAATATCAGGGGAAAAGCCGCTTTCATGCACTATTTTAAAGCCTATGTGATACGCTTTAAGATAGTTATAAAACTTTGTAAGCATATTTTCCGTACCCAATAAGTTGACCGGATAGTAAATAAAGATTTCGGTAATTCCATTTTCAACCGACACCGAAATCTGAAAATCATTCAGACTTTTATCGGGATGCACATAAAGCACTTTCACATCGCAGCATTTACTCACCGCTTCGGCATGTTTACGAACAAATAAACCGGACATAGCATCGTATTTATTCGGATACCAGGCAGATAGGAATAATACTTTCATCATAAGCGAAATCAGATTTTACCTACTAAAAAATCGGGGCGAAATTTTTTTAAAATATAATAAGGCTGGTTTACAGCGCCAAATCCCTTGTAAAAACGGGCAATTCCTTCTATCCTTGATCCTTCGAAATCCAGAATCATATCAGTCCCGGCATTGTTGCAAATAATGTCATCGACCTGTAAAAACATAGCTGATGATTTTTTCCCTTCCTCATTCGAAACCGGTAACAAATACACGATTCTTTTTCCTGTAACAAATATGCACAAGGCCGAAATCAATTTGTTGTCCGGATTTTTAACTCCTGATAAAGCAATTGCGCCTTTCGAGCTCCCGGTGGTAAGCAGTTCTTCCAGTAACGAAGCGGTGTTTGAAATAAAGTTTTTTTCTGTTGAATTATAGAAGTTTACAAATTCATCGATAGGAATGTTATGTTGGACTGATAAATTTTGTTTGCGGGTTTTTTCGATGTTCCGGATCGTGTTTTTCGAATATTTTTTATAAATCAATTCGTAATGTTCGTTCAGATTTAAGATATAATTAGGCAATTCGGAAATTTCCGTGTTAAAATTATTATTTTCGTTCAGGTTGATTTCGTAACTGTAATAGGGTATTTCTTTGATGAATAACTGAATAATTTCTTCACTAATTTCTTTGCTGGAAAAAATGCCCAACTGTTGGGTCAACATCGGTTGCACTATGTAGGGAATCCCGTATTTTCGTTTTACGGTGAGTGGCATTATATATTCATAATTATCGCTTACCAGAGCTTCCCAATCAGGAGAAACAATGTCGAGATACCACGAAAATCCGTAACCTAACTGGTTAACTGATAAATTAATGGCATTATCCCATTTTTCGTAGTCGATAGAGTTATGTCGTAAATGGCGAATTTGCATAAAGGACCGGATAACATAATTTCCAAACAAAAGTAGGTTTTTTTTACAAATCAAACGATATAATTGTTCTTTTATTTCCTTTTCTGTTTTTATATGGATAACTTTTATCAAAAACTTTTACGATTTTGTTAAGAATTAATTTGTTTATTTACAAAGAATGCTGTAATTTTGAAGACTCAAAAGCAAAAGATTTAATATTATGGCCAAAGAAATAGTATCAAACCCCGGTGCAATGTACAATGCACTTACCAATGGAAGCAAAATTGTTGGTAAAATTATAGCCGACAGCGATTTCAGAATTGATGGTGAAGTTGAAGGTGAAATTATTTGTAGCGGAAAAGTGATTATTGGACCGAATGGAGTATTAAGAGGTTCTATTTCATGTGTTAATGCAGAAATTATCGGAGCTGTGTTGGGCGACATAATTGTTAGCGATACATTAACTCTACGGAGTACTGCCAATATCAAAGGGGATGTAAAGACGAAAGTGTTGGTGGTCGAACCTAATGCAATTTTCAATGGTACCTGTTCAATGAGAGATAATGTGAACGTTGAAACGGAATAAATATCGAAAATGGGAAGAAATATAAACAAATAACGTTGGAGTCTGCCGCTTCGGCGTTTTTTTGTTTTTCGAATAATCAATATATTTAACTAAGATCAGATTTTATGAAATACAAAGCGCTTGTTGTTGAGGAAATTAACGGAGAATTTATTCAGAATATAAAAATACTTGATACCGATCGGTTACCTCAGGGAGATTTGCTGGTTCAGGTAAAATATTCATCTATTAATTATAAAGATGCGCTATCGGCTACCGGAAACAAAGGTGTTACAAAAAACTATCCTCACACGCCGGGTATTGATGCAGCCGGAATAGTTGTTAGTTCCGGTTCCGGTTTATTTTCGGCCGGCGACCAGGTTATTGTGTCGGGATACGATCTTGGAATGAATACAGCCGGAGGTTTTGGCGAATATATCCGCGTTCCTGCCGGATGGGTGGTGAAATTACCCGAAGGTTTAACGCTGAAAGAATCGATGATTATCGGAACTGCCGGATTTACCGCCGGAATCTCATTGACCCGTTTAACTGACCTGGTCAAACCGGCCGATGGAAAAATAATTGTAACCGGCGCTACCGGCGGTGTAGGCTCGGTGGCTCTCTCACTTTTATCAAAGTTAGGTTATCAAACCGTTGCCGTATCGGGTAAAGAAGCTGAATATCCCTTTCTGTATCAATTAGGCGCCGGTGAAATAATCTCTCGTTCCGAATTTCAGGAACCTGAAAAGCGCCCTATACTTTCGGCCCTATATGCCGGAGGAATTGATACCGTTGGCGGACCGATTCTGGAGAAAATCCTGAAATTACTCAATCCGTTGGGAGCAGTAACCACTTGTGGTAGCGTGTCGTCCACGCAGTTGAATATGACTGTTTTTCCGTTTATTTTACGTGGAATTTCGTTGATAGGCATATCGGCGCAAAATTATCCCACGCATCTGCGCCGGATATTATGGAGTAAATTGGCAAAGGAATGGAAACCTGATCATTTGCTCGAACTTTACAACGAAATCACATTAGACGAAGTGAAACCGGCTATCGAATTGATTTTACAGGGAAAACTGAAAGGCAGAACAATTATCAGACATTAGTTGTTGGTTCTTATTAATGAAAGCAAGCAAAGTTCTCAAATTTATTTTTAAATTAAACGCTTTCATTAATCAAAAAAAAATTGCAATTTTGCATCTTGTTTTTGTAAATATTTTGTTTCAATATATTAACCCTTCTCCCGAATGGCATTAGCGAACGAGAATTATTTAAAAACTCCCGAAATCTATTGTTTTGACGAAATAGAGAAGCGCGTTAATGCCTATAAAGTGCTGCATCCCGGCATAAAAATTATTCGCCTCGGTGTAGGTGATGTAACCCGTCCTTTACCCAATGAAGTAATACAAGCTATGCATGCCGCCATCGACGAAATGGGGCAACCGGCTACATTTCGCGGTTACAGTCCGCCCCAGGGGTATGATTTTCTTATAGATAGAATCCTGAAAGATTATCGTGCAATAGGTGTTCACCTCAATAAGGAAAGTGTTTTTATAAACGATGGTGCCAAATCGGATATAGGTAATATTGGTCATGTGCTTGGACGCGACAATATTATTGCCATTGCCGAACCTGTATATCCCGTATACGAAAACGCAACGATAATGAGTGGCAGGGCAGGAGTGTTGAATGATGATGACCAGAAGTGGAGCAATGTGGTATATCTTAAATGCACCGAAGAAACAGCCTTTATTCCTGAATTACCTTCCGAAAAAGTTGATATTATTTATATTTGTAATCCCAACAATCCTACAGGAACAACGCTGAATAAGACAGAACTAAAACGTTGGGTCGATTATGCCATCGAGCATGAAAGTATTATCATTTACGATGCTGCTTACCAGTCGTATATTACCGAACTTGATGTTCCCCATAGTATTTACGAAATAAAAGGGGCTAAAAAAGTGGCTGTTGAAATAAGAAGTTATTCAAAAACGGCAGGATTTACCGGGTTACGATGTGGTTTCTCTGTTTTCCCTTCCGAATTGATGGTTTATACGCAAATGGGTGAAAAAGTACCGTTGATCAAATTGTGGAGCAGGCGAAATGCCAATTATACCAACGGGGTGTCGTATATCGTACAACGGGGTGCGGAAGCCATTTATTCGCGAAAAGGTAAAGCCGAAGTACAGGAACTGGTTAATTATTACCTGACTAATGCTGCAATAATTCGTGAAGAATTAGTGAATGCCGGTTTAGAAGTGTATGGCGGAGTGAGTTCACCTTATGTGTGGTTTAAGACACCCGATAACCAACCTTCGTGGAAGTTCTTTCAGCAATTGCTTTACGAATTTCAGATTGTAGGAACTCCGGGAGTTGTTTTTGGCCAGTCGGGTGAAGGATATATGCGTTTTACCGGCTTTAGCAGCCGGGAAGGGACTTTGTTGGCTATGGATAGGTTAAGGGGGAAATTGTGACTCTCCAGGAGAGCATGAAAGAAGAGGTTGATTCGGCTATGCCCGCTCCATAATTCGAAACGTGGAATATTGAACACAAAACTTTTTCAAACACTTTGTTTTTGAATTATAAATCGAAAATTATATGAGTTTATTATGTGTGGAATTGTAGGTTATATCGGTAAGCAACAAGCTTATCCAATCTTGATAAAAGGTCTTCAGCGACTTGAATATCGTGGATACGACAGCGCAGGGATTGCTTTAATACACAACGAAAACCTGAATGTTTACAAAACCAAAGGGAAAGTCGCTGATTTAGTTCGGTTTGCCGAACAACAAGATATAGAGGGAACCATCGGAATTGCTCACACACGTTGGGCAACACATGGCGAACCCAACCAGGTAAATGCACATCCGCATTATTCCCAATCTGAAGAATTAGCTTTGATTCATAACGGAATCATTGAAAACTACGCTGTTCTGAAAGAAGGTTTGAAAGAACAAGGATTCACTTTCAATAGCGAAACCGATACCGAGGTATTAATTCAACTGATTGAATACGTGAAAAAATCAAATCATGTTGACTTAACCACTGCGGTTCAATTAGCGCTAAATCAGGTGGTAGGTGCTTATGCTATTGCTATTATCGAAAAAGGTCAACCCGATACAATTGTTGCCGCGCGGAAAGGTAGCCCGCTTGTCGTGGGAATTGGGGATGGCGAATTCTTTCTGGCTTCGGATGCAACTCCTATCATTGAATTTACCAATCAGGTAGTTTATGTAGGCGATGAAGAAATAGTTACCCTGCGTCGTGGTAAACAACTGAAAATTAAAACAATTTCGAATGTTGAGAAAACGCCTGAAATTATAAAACTCGAAATGACTCTGAGTCAGCTCGAAAAAGGCGGTTATCCGCATTTTATGATCAAGGAAATTTTTGAGCAACCCAAAACGTTGAGCGACAGTATGCGCGGGCGTGTAAATGTGGAAGAAAACAACATTACTCTTTCGGGATTTATTGACAACAAAGAAAAATTCCTGAATGCTAAACGCATTATTATCACTGCCTGCGGAACATCATGGCATGCAGGTTTAATCGGTATGTATGCGATAGAAGAGTTTGCCCGCATCCCGGTGGAAGTGGAGTATTCGTCTGAATTTAGGTATCGTAAACCGGTTATAAACAAGGATGATATAGTAATTGCTATTTCGCAATCGGGAGAAACGGCCGATACATTGGCTGCGGTTGAGTTGGCAAAATCCAAAGGCGCTTTTATCTTCGGAATTTGTAATGTGGTAGGAGCTTCCATCCCGCGTAATACCGATTCGGGTTGTTATACGCATGCCGGACCCGAAATAGGTGTTGCTTCGACCAAGGCATTTACGGCTCAGGTTACTGTGCTTACTATGCTGGCATTGATGATTGGACGTGAAAAAGGAACCCTGTCCGAGGAACAATACCTGAAAACTGTCCAGGAATTAGGTAAAATACCCGAAAAAATAAAATATATTCTCAATCAGAACGATGCCATTGCGCAGTTTGCCAAAACATTTACTTATGCGCAAAACTTTATTTATTTAGGTCGTGGATATAATTTCCCTGTGGCTTTGGAAGGTGCATTGAAGCTGAAAGAAATTTCGTATATTCATGCCGAAGGTTATCCTGCTGCAGAAATGAAGCACGGACCGATCGCTTTAATTAGCCAGGAAATGCCTGTGGTGGTGATTGCTACAAGCGCCGGAATGTACGAAAAAGTAGTAAGTAATATCCAGGAGATTAAAGCCAGAAAGGGGAAAATAATCTCTATAGTTACCGAAGGCGATGTGGTTGTAAAAAATCTTTCGGATTACACCATTAGCATTCCCGATACCGAAGAATGTCTGGTGCCGTTATTGGCCGCCATACCATTGCAGTTAATGGCTTATCACATAGCCGTTGTAAAAGGTTGCGACGTCGATCAGCCGCGCAATCTTGCCAAATCGGTAACTGTGGAATAGATAATCATATAGAGCCCCTTCGTATTTGCGACGGGGTTTTTAATTTAAAATATGTTTGAAGTTTGAAATTTTAATGTTTATGTACTTAGGTTTCATTCCTTATTCATTCTCATATTTAGAAGAATTTTAATAAACACAACATCAAACTCTCAAACATCAAACTTCTCAAACTTTTGTTTTTATGTGCGGAATAGCAATGATTAGGCTGTTAAAGCCTTTGGATTATTATCAGGAAAAGTACGGAACCTGGCAGTATGGTTTACAAAAAATGTACCTGTTGATGGAAAAACAGCACAATCGCGGGCAGGAAGGCGCCGGATTGGCAACGCTTAAACTGGATATGCCTCCGGGCGAAGAATATATCTGGCGCGAACGGGTGGAAGGTAAAAATGCAATCCAGGATATTTTTGCAACAATCAACGGAACGCTTGCCAGAACTCCTGCCGATGTTTTTTCGAATGCCGATAAAGCAAAACTTCAATTACCATTTGCCGGAGAACTGTATTTAGGGCATTTACGCTATAGTACGACAGGACGAAGCGGTTTATCTTACGTCCATCCGTTCCTGCGCCGGCACAACTGGAAAAACCGGACTATGGTGCTTGCCGGTAATTTTAATCTGACCAATGTAGACGAACTCTTCGAACATCTGACTCTGAAAGGCCAACATCCACGCGATAAAGGTGATACATTTTTGATGTTGGAATCACTTGGTTTTAAGCTTGACAAAGAAGTTCAAAAGGAATATGATAAACTAAAACAGCGGTATACCAATGATCTGGCTATAACGAAAAAAATAGAAGAAAATCTTGATATTGCATCGTTTATCCGTAAGTCGGAAAAAATGTGGGATGGCGGTTATGCTATATGCGGTATGCTGGGCCACGGCGATTCATTTGTTTTTCGCGATTCGAAAGGCATTCGCCCTGCGTTTTATTATGCAAACGATGAAATAGTTGTAACTGCTTCCGAACGCCCTGTAATTCAAACCGCTATGAATATAAAAGAAGAGGATGTTCATGAATTGCAACCCGGTGAAGCTATGATTATTAAGAAGGACGGAACAATAAGATTTGAAACAATACGTCCGGCTTCCGACGATTTAAGGAAATGTTCTTTCGAGCGAATTTATTTTTCACGGGGCAGCGATATTGATATTTACAAGGAACGTAAAAAATTAGGCGAATCATTGGCTCAACCCATCTTGAAATCCATTGCCAACGATGTTGAGAATACAGTCTTTTCGTTTATTCCCAATACAGCCGAGGTAGCTTTTTATGGGATGACTGACGGTATAAAAGATGCTACACACAAGCAGATTCGCGTAGAAAAAGTGCTGATTAAAGACATAAAATTGCGTACGTTTATTTCTACTAACAACGAACGCGATGATCTGGCAACACACGTGTACGATGTTACTTACGGCTCAATCCGGCGTGGAAAGATGGATAATCTGGTGGCTATTGACGATTCCATTGTACGGGGAACCACGCTGAAACAAAGTATCCTGACCATTCTTAATCGGCTTGAACCCAAGAAAATAGTGATTGTTTCATCTTCTCCTCAAGTTCGTTTTCCTGATTATTACGGAATAGATATGGCTCGTATGAGTGAATTTTGTGCTTTCCGCGCAGCCATTCAGTTATTAAAAGACACTGGTCGCCAGTCGATTATAGATGAAGTTTATCGTAAATCCAAAGCCCAGGAAGATTTATCTAAAGAACAGATAATTAACTATGTGACGGAAATTTATGAACCATTTACACAGGATGAAATTTCCGTGCAAATAGCCAAAATGTTAACTCCGTCAGAAGTGGATTGTCCTGTTGAGCTGGTATATCAAACCATTGCCGGTCTTCATGCGGCTTGTCCGAATCACAAAGGGGACTGGTATTTCACCGGCGATTATCCTACACCAGGAGGCAATAGATTGGTTAATAGAGCTTTCGTAAATTATTACGAAGGGAAAGAAATATAAAAGATTAGTAATTACTACGATGGGTATGTAAATTTGATTATAAAATAAAATATTCCTATGAACAGCAATAACTTTATTTTTGATGCTGAAACTGCTTGGTTTCAAATCAACGAAGGAATGCGTCGTCAGATTTTAGGATATGACGAGCAAATGATGTTGGTGAAAATTGAATTTAAAGCCGGTGCTATTGGTTATATACATCAGCATCCCCATTGCCAGTGTACTTATGTGGTGAGTGGTGTTTTTGAATTTCGGATAGGCGACGAAACTAAAATTGTAAAATCAGGCGATGGACTTTATATGGAACCAAACGTTTTGCATGGAGTGGAATGTCTGGAAGAAGGCATATTAATCGATACTTTCAGCCCCGTGCGTGAGGATTTTTTGAAATGATGACGAATATAATAAGAATCTCTGTAACAATTTGTTGCAAGGATTCTTATTTAGGATTTGCTGAAAAGCTCGAATCAATAATGGTTCGGTACTTTGTGCCTTAAAAAGACATGGATATTCATTATCTACTTTCAACATTTCACTGTGTTACACGGTGTAATTTGAGAATTATTTTGAATGAAAAATACTTATACAAGCAAATCGCGTAATTTCCTTTTATTCAAGACGGTATATTTTTTTCTATCTATGCGAATTATTTCATCCTGAATCATTTCCGACAGGCTTCGTGCTAAAGAAGGTCGGGCGACTCCAAAAAAATCCGCCAGTTCAGTCTGATTCCGGTTCAAAGTGAATGTACTACCGTGTTCATTAGCTTGTTCGAGCAGAAAGTGTGCTATTTTACCTTTGATTGTTTTTATGGATAACAGTTGCAGCCTGTTTGTCAGAAACTGTGTCCGGTTCGCATTGTGTGTCAGGAATTGTTGCATAAAGTCAGGTTGTGTGGTCATCAATCGCATGACTTCATCTTTCGGAATTTTCAATATTTCAGCATCTTCAAGTGTCGTTACATCCACAGGGAAACGGTTATTTCCGGAAAAAAGAAAAGCAGGAGCGAGTGGGCGGGGAGCATTGATAATTTCAATACCCAGCAGATTTCCACTTTCGGTAATCATTTCCGTTTTTACCGAACCCGACATCAGGATATAAAGGGCATCGCACAAATCCCCCTGGCGAAAAATTAAATTGTTTTTAGGGTAGTTTTTAATCGAGTGTTTCAAATCTGATGGAAATAGTTTATCCTCTTTCAGATGTTCTAAACCGGTCCATTCGGGGTTACTATTTTGGGTCATATTTCTTTATGTAAGTAAGAGACGCGAACGACTTTCAGGTCGCTGGATGAAAACATAGATTAATTTCAATCAACCTGGAAGCCGCTTGTCTCCTTGTATATTTTTTCAATTATTTTTTTGTAAGTGTAACAACTGTTACACTTTAAAAGTTTCTGTAATTATACTTTTGCAGCATAATTAATTGAATTGCTACAAAAATACGGATTAATCTGCGTTCAACAATAAAAATATCAGGCTGAATTGTTATAAATAACGGGACATTTAATGGTTCCAGCTACTAAAATAAAAATCAAATAATTTTCGTAAAAAATATAAGTATTATGAGTGAGTTTAAATTTCAACCTAAAAGCGAAAATAAAGCATTCCCGACTGCCGAGAAATTCAGCATGACTGACAAAGTGGCTTATGCCGAAGGTTCCGTAGTCAGTAAAATCATTATTCGTAATGATAAAGGCAATGTAACGCTGTTTGCTTTTGATAAAGGTGAATTTCTGAGCGAGCACACTGCTCCTTACGATGCTATTGTACAAGTGCTTGATGGAACAGGCGAGGTGATTATTGATGGCGTATCTTTCGGGTTAGGTGTAGGGGAAAGTATTATCATGCCTGCTAATATCCGTCACGCCGTAGTAGCTACCGAACAGTTTAAAATGCTGCTGACAATGATCAAGTAATTTACCATTTATCCGCTTACGATTTAATGTCGTTTAGTTAAGGATTAAGTTGTAATGAATAATGTAAATGGTTCGCCGTAGGCGATAAACAGCAATAGAAAAATGGTAAATCCGTTGTTGAATCTTTCCCCGTAGGGGATGAATTGTTTATCTCCTACGGGGAATGTTGCTGATTTAAACAACTGTTTTTCT
>JAJFVH010000160.1 GCA_021371875.1 Bacteroidales bacterium | reverse complement strand
TACAAAAGGCAGGTTACTTATTTTTCTCAAATTATTATCGCTCTGTTCGTGTGTAAATTAAGAAACCGCCGTATACCGAACGGTACGTACGGTGGTGTGAGAGGACAGTGAGCGAACTAATCGCTCACTTCCTACTCGATTAAATCAATTCTAAAATTCCGAATCAAATAAGAATAACTTTAAAAATAAAAAACCATGGCATTAATTAAATCAATTTCCGGTATCCGCGGTACAATTGGCGGCGTGGTAGGCGATGGACTGAATCCCGTTGATATTGTTCGTTTCACGGCGGCTTATGCTACACATATCAGCGCTCATAAGCGAACTAATGTTAATAAAATAGTTGTTGGCCGTGATGCCCGGATTTCAGGAGAAATGGTGAATCAATTGGTTGTTGGTACGTTGTTGGGTATGGGTTTCGATGTGGTAAATATTGGGTTGGCAACAACTCCTACCACCGAACTTGCAGTAACTATGGAAAAAGCAGCAGGAGGAATTATCCTGACAGCCAGTCATAATCCGAAACAATGGAATGCTTTGAAATTACTGAACGAAAAAGGAGAATTTCTGAATGCTCAGGCAGGCGAAGATGTCTTGAAAATTGCTGCCGAAGAATCGTTTTCATTCTCCGGTGTGGACGAATTAGGAAAACTTACCGAAAACGTTTCGTATACCGAGAAACATATCGAAAGCGTTTTAGCTCTCAAATTAGTGGACGTAAATGCAATTAAAGCTGCTAATTTCAGTGTGGCTATCGATTGTGTAAATTCGGTGGGCGGTGTGGTAATTCCCGCCTTATTAAAATCGCTTGGCGTAAATAAAATTGAAAAATTATATTGTGAGCCGAATGGTCATTTTCCACATAATCCGGAACCGCTTCCCGAACATTTAACCGAAATTTCTTCGTTAATGAAACGAGGGATAGCGGATGTAGGGTTCGTTGTCGATCCGGATGTCGATCGTCTGGCTATTATCTGCGAAGATGGGAGTATGTTTGGTGAAGAATACACGCTCGTTTCGATTGCCGATTATGTGTTGCAAAACACGCCGGGAAACACGGTTTCAAATCTCAGTTCAACGCGGGCTTTGCGCGATGTTACACGCAATCATAACTGCGAATACACTGCTGCCGCGGTGGGTGAGGTAAACGTGGTTACTGCCATGAAAGCCACCAAGGCTGTTATCGGAGGCGAAGGAAACGGTGGGGTGATTTATCCTGCAAGTCATTACGGGCGTGATGCTTTGGTGGGAATTGCGTTGTTTCTGACCCTGTTGGCAAAATCTAAAATGAAAGTTTCGGAACTGCGCAAAACTTACCCCGAATATTATATTTCAAAGAATAAAATTGAGCTTACACCGGCTATTGATGTTGATAACATTCTGAAAGTGATTAAAGAAAACCACAAACAGTACGAGGTAAATGATATTGATGGGGTGAAAATTGATTTTCCTGCCGGTTGGGTGCATTTACGTAAATCGAATACCGAACCGATTATCCGTATCTATTCCGAGGCCGGAACTTACGACGAGGCTGATAAATTTGCCAAGGATATTATTCAACAAATTAAAGCAATTGCCGGAATATAAGAGATAATTATGCCTCACCCTGAAAACAACGTGCAAGTCATGAAATTACAGGGAAAAGTTAATTGATTTGATAAATTGTAGAAAAGTATTGTGGATAATAATTGTCCAATTGATAATAATTGATTACTTTTGGACAAAATTCGTCCTGAATGGAGAGCGTAAAGATTCATAAAAATTTTGGAGAGCATCTCAGAACTTTGAGAGAAACCGCTGGATTGACTTTAAGAGAAGTTGCATCAACAATAAACGTTGACTCCTCACTTCTTGCTAAGGTTGAGCGAAATCAAAGACCTCCGACAAGACAGTTAATCAAAAGCTTAGCTTCTTTTTTCAATACAAATGAAAGAGAATTGCTAATTGAATTTTTGAGCGACCAGATTGCCTACAAAATTTTGGACGAAGAAGGCGACTTAGATATATTAAAGGTCGCTGAAGAAAAAGTGTCTTACTTAAAAACTTTGCACAATGGGAACGACAATGACAAGAAATAAAGAATTACCGACATTTTTTGGTGAAGTTTTACTTAAAGGAGAACGTATTGAAAATGATTTTGAGAACAATGTTTCTACCAAAATCTTTTATCAGCATCCTCATGGGCAACTTTGGCAAGGTGATAGTATTGAATGGTTAAAGACATTACCCGATGAAAGTGTAGATTTAGTTTTTGCTGACCCACCTTATAATATAAAAAAAGCTGATTGGGATACATTTGAAAGTCAGGAAGAATATATAAAATTTTCAATGAAATGGATTGAACAGGCTGCACGTGTTCTGAAACCAACGGGTACATTATTTATTTGTGGGTTTTCCGAAATACTTGCAGATTTAAAACACCCTGCTTCTAAATTATTCAAGTCTTGTCGTTGGATAATATGGAATTATAAAAATAAAGCAAATTTAGGATCAGATTGGGGTAGAAGTCATGAAAGTATCTTACATTTTAGAAAAGCGAAGAATTTCACTTTCAATATCGATGCTATTAGAATTCCTTATGGTGAACATACTTTAAAATATCCAAGCCATCCACAGGCTGAAACGAGCCAATATGGCAATGGTAAAAATATTTGGGAACCTAATCCTCTTGGAGCAAAACCCAAGGATGTTTTAGAAATACCTCAGGATATAATTGAAGTTCCTACTACTTGTAATGGGATGCATGAAAAGACACCTCATCCGACACAAAAACCCGAAGAATTATTGCGTAAACTTATTTTAGCATCTTCAAATATTGGAGATACAATTGTTGACCCATTCTGTGGCTCAGGTACGACCCCAGTATGTGCCGAACAACTTAAACGTAAATGGATGGCATGTGATTTATTTCCCGAATATTTAGATTGGGCAGCTAATCGAATTGAACTTGTTGAAGAATGGAGTATTGAAAAGTGGATTAAATACGATTTTGAAAACCAAAGAAGAAGAAACTCAATACGATGAATTTAAAACAAATAGTGAACAAAGCGAAGGATAAAAGTAACTTCACCAACCTCAAGGCATACATCTCTTTTTGCGATGAATATTTAAATTACATCGCAGATAATTTACAAGCGATTATTGTATCACAAAACGAAAATCATTATAGGTTTTATCAGTATAAAAAAGAAGGCAACTTTCAAATTACAAGACCAATAAATTCTAACTTGATGTATGATGCAAAGGAATTTACAAAATCATCAAAAGAGTTTTTGAAAATACTGAAAAGCATCAAGACAATTAACAAGAAAGATGAAGCAGTAAGAAACATTTTGAATAATGCTACTTACACTATTCAACAATCGGTTGGTTCTGCATTAGACGGTTTGCCTGCTGGACAATCTAATACAGCACGAAAATTAAACGGTGATTTGTTTGAGCATTTTATTCGTTTAATCATCAGTGAAATAGGAATTGACTGCAAATCAGGAACAATTCAAGTCCCAGTCATTGTTGACGGAAAACCAACATTCAATATGAGCTACCAACACGACCTAATAATTGAGAAAGAAACTGATGTTAAGGTTATTGGCTCAATCAAAACATCAAGCAAAGACCGTATTGACAAAATATTTATTGATAAATTTTTATACAACAAACTTACAGAGAAAACGACTCCACATATTGCTATTTTCCTAAATGACGTTCAAAGAAAGAATACGAAAAAAGAAAGTGAATACGGCATTAACTCTACTTTTCTTCCCGGACATTTCAAAGGTTACACAGTTAAGCTAAATCCTCTTGATGGAGTTTATTACTGCGACATTAGACCGAATATGCAAACTGAACATATTTTAAAAGACCACATTAAAACATTTGACAACTTATTGATTGAAGATATTTGGAAATTTTTATAAACCTAAGATAAAACAAAAAAGGGCGAAGGTATAACATCGTATATAAAACATTTGGCGGTCAGAGCGTGCGTGTTCGAGCCGTATCAAAAGCGCTTGTAACTCGATAGGAAAGGGCTTCGAAATGCCAAACGTTTCATATACGTAGGGTCTGCTTAAAAAGTATAATAAGTCTGATACATAGTAATATATATTGATTTTTTTAAGTGTAAATGCAAGGTTTTTGAATATAAATGTCAATTTTCTTTGCACCACAATTTCTGTTTTTATTGAACGATGTCCTGAA
>JAJFVH010000151.1 GCA_021371875.1 Bacteroidales bacterium | reverse complement strand
TTACTTTACATTACGAAGCTCGAAATTTCGAAACTCCATACCCGCTTAGGGTTTGAACCAACGCCCGCTACCTGTATTGCATATTGTTGTCCCTGCACAAGTCCTTCGAGCGTTATTTTATGCTTCGAACTTGTTACTTTTTCGTAAAACACAGGATCACTTTTAGGCAATTTAGTGTAACGCACTTCGTAACTGCGCGCATGACTCACCACATCCCAGCTCACGTCCAAAGTACCTGGTATTTTACCGGGTTTTACAGTTACGTTACCGGGCTGATCAAGAATTTCAATCGGTGTAGGTTTCCGGTTCATGTCGAATCCTGAACTTAATATCTGCACTTCATCACCTTTACTTATGTTTTGTACCAGGCGTCCGGCTTCACAAAGCACTTCCACCAGAGTTTCACGGGCTAAATTCTTCTCGGCAGTTACTTTTTTGTTACCCTCGGCCATTTGGGCCAGCAAATCATCAAATGTTGCAACAGCATCTTTAATTGTCGTAACATTAGGAGCCAATGACGGAAAATAAACATTTCCATCCAAACTTCCGGCCACTGTCGAAGCTTTTACACTCAACTCGGCATCGGAATACTCATTGGTCGAAAAATCTAAACTTACTTTACTCATAAATCATTGATTTTTTGGTAAATAATAAAAAATAATAAACACTGAAAAAATAAAAGAAAGCATTAAAATATGAAGGAAAACGATTTTTACCAGAAAGGAAAAGGAAAATCACAACCATTAAATTCAATTTAATGGTTGTGATTCTTCGTATCACGATCATTAAATTGATTTTCACGAATATTAAATTCAATTTCACATAAAGGAAAACAAAAATCACATACATGAAAATGGAATTATTTAACTGAATTTGATTTTCATGTACATTAAATTGATTTTCATATACATTAAATTCAAATTCACATAAAGGAAAATGGAAATCACATAAATGAAAATACATTTAATGGTTGTGATTTTTCGTATCACGATCATGAAAAACGGATTCATCGCCATTTGAGCGCCTTTATTTGCTGCCAAAAGACAAATCATAGAACTGAAGCGGAATTTAATTGTTGTGAAATCCGTTTTCCTTATCCGGAAATTTACTTTGTAGTACAGAGTCCAGAATTTCAAAGAGCGTTGATTGTTGATAGAGTTGCAAAAATAAGGGCTGCAAAAAGTGAAATCAAGATTACATTGTACTTTTATTAGTTAAAGTTGCACCTCTCCTCTTATTCCCTCTCACTTGGGAGAGGGGAAAAAAAAGCATCTGCATGCGGGAATTTGAAATTAAAATGTATTTTATAAAGATTTGAAAACTTACCTGAAATTAATATTCCCTATAAATTCCGCACTTCAACCATCCCCTCTCCTCAAGGAGAGGGGTCGGGGGTGAGGTTTGGAAACGAGCACATCAAATAAGTTTCTTTCAATTCACTATCTTTTCTTATGCTGTTAATTCTATAATTCTGTAAATTATGATTCAGACAGTGAGTTTTCCTTACCCGACACAGAGGAAAGGTATCGGGGATAGGACAGGAATAAAAATACAATACTTCAGCATTTTCGGCATTATTTTTACTTTTTTGCAACAAAAAATAAAATATTTGCCTTCTTGTAATATAAATATAAAAAATAGAAATAATTTTGTATCACACTAAGCAGCAAGCGGTTTAGGCATGTTTTCAGGCAATGCACTTTTAACCTGAGCGCAGTGGCAAGCGGAGGCCGCACACAACTGTTTATGGCATTTCATTGTACTGTTTTTTATTTATAACCTTAATTTAAAACACAATGGATACCTACAACCTATTACCGGAAATGTATTCCCGCCGGAAGAACCTACTGGCGAGCCATACCAACATTATTCGCGACGACGAAGACTTGCTTCCCGCATCAAAAAGAGCTGAACTCTGTCAATATGCGCTGCACAACGAAATGTCGATAGCGCTTATTGATCTCCACAACAGCCGGTATAGTTTCCTGACTTCCAATCTTAAACATTGTTTGCCTGCTATAACCATCCGCACCGATGTGTGGGATAACTGGGACGATCTGTTCTGGCTGGTTCATCCCGATGACAGGTATTTTTATTGCGAAAGCGATTGTTTAGGGTATGAATACCTGATGCAGACCGCGCCCGAACTACGCTATTTATTCGAATCGAATTATATTATCCGGTTAAAAGAAAAAGATAAAGCCTACGGGGTGTATCTGATCCGTATCTATGTATGGGTAAGCGATGAATGGAATAATCCGAGGTTGTTGATTTGCGAGTGCCGGCAATTACTGTTTTGCAGGGTGGTTGACTTTACGCTTCACAGGACTTTTTGCATACTTTCGGAAGATAAACGACAGGTAAGGCTGTATTTCGAAACCTCCAACCACGATAAACTATTGCAATCGCTGATGGACACTTTTAAATACTATAATAAAAATGGCAGGATAAAGGAAACAGCCCAAATCACCCACAAAGGCTACCAAACATTTCGGAACAATTGCTCCCGGAATTACAAACGGCTGAATGTGGACAATATGGCCGATGCATGCCAAATGGCCCGATTGCTCAGATTTATTTAGGAGATAACAACCTGTTAATTTGAGAATAAGTCAGTTCTATGGTTTAGTCAGACCCCGAAAACTTACCTAATTCTACTTTTT
>JAJFVH010000147.1 GCA_021371875.1 Bacteroidales bacterium | reverse complement strand
TTATTTCTAACTGATTTAATTCGGATAATAGTCCCGATGAATCGGGAGTGATTTAAACAAATCAGTCAAATTTCATTTATGAAATTACAAATCAGTGTAAAATCCGTTGTAATATAAACCGTGAGAATTAGCCATATCCGCAGAATCCGCGTTCCTATTTTCCTTTTAGGTAATAATACGGATAATCATTTTAATTTAATATGATTCCGCAAAAGCACCTAAAACTTCAAAAAGATGCTTCGGTGCGCTGCACCTTATAATATCTCTTGATGAATGATAACTACAAATAGCAATGGTACTACGTACCCTAAATAACTGAATCAAACTGTATGTACATTTAAGGGACAGAGTCCCGTTGCCATTTGTAGAAAATAATCAAACCCCAAAACAAAGGTGCAGCGCACCGAACCCTGAATTAGGCTAAATTGTGGATAATTATTTAATTAAATCCCCAATTACTCCCGCCTTTGACGATGAAGCTTTGCTCAACTCAAAAAGCCTTGCTTCTTTAAAACGGCAAGGAATTTTTCGCTGAAGAACTCATTGTTTTTGCGCGAATAACGGACATCGGTAAATACTTGTGCCAATGTTTCTTTGTTGTTTTCAGTTACAAAGTTTTTGTAGAATTCACTGCTTTCTTTTTCGGAATAAAGTTCATCGATTTTTTCAGGCGTATAATCTCTGTAAGTTTCGTGATGAACTACGGCTTCGATGGGAAGGCGGTCGGTTAATTCAGGCGTAAATTCGGGATAACCAACGGTAATGGTGGTAACCGGAACGACGAGTTTGGGTAAATGAAGGATGTCGATAATTTCGCCTGCATTGTAGGTGGTTGTGCCGAGATAGCAAATTCCCAAACCCTGACTTTCGGCTGCTACGGCAAAAGTCTGGGCAAAAATAAGTGCATCGATGGCGGTTGCCATAAACGATTGGAAGTTGTTGTATCCCGGATCGGCGTTGCGTTGCCCGCACCATTTTGTGAAACGGTTGAAGTCGGCGCAAAAGGTGAGCACTGCCGGAGCATTTGTTATCATGGGCTGATTGAAATGTGTGGGAGCCAGTTGTTGCTTTATTCCGGCATCGGTTGTAACAACGACACTGTAAGCCTGCATGTTTCCGGTGTTCGAAGCCTGTGCAGCTGCTTTTAAAAGCGTGTTCATCAATTCAGAACTAATTTGCTTGTCGGCATATTGGCGAATGGTACGACGTTGATTCAGAATGTCTAACATAATTATTGATTGTGGAAAATATGTCTGTCTAAATTTCGTGCAAAGATACGGAGAATATAACAACTGTAAAAATACATTGATTTGAAATTTTAAAAGCGGATAAAAAAAACGGCAGAACTTAAGAACGATTTTATTGTTTATATAAGCAGAAATTCATAATTATTCGATAACTTTGCATTTTAGAATTACAGAATTATAATAATTTCAATATTGAGCTATTATGGCATTACAGGTTGGCGATAAAGCTCCTGAGATATTAGGAATAAATCAGGATGGGACCGAAATCAGATTGTCGGATTTCGCAGGTAAAAAGCTGGTATTGTATTTCTATCCGAAAGATAGTACCCAGGGTTGTACGGCGCAGGCATGCAGTTTGCGCGATGGCTATGATGATTTACGTAAAGCCGGTTACGAAGTGATTGGCGTAAGCGCCGACAGCGCCTCGTCGCATCAAAAATTTATTGCCAAACAGAACCTTCCGTTTCAATTGATAGCCGATACGGATAAGAAACTGTCGGAACAATTCGGAACATGGGGTGAAAAATCGATGTACGGCAGGCAATATATGGGTATGTTCCGTACCACCTTTATCATTAGCGAGAACGGGATAATTGAACGTATTATTTCTCCTAAAGAAGTAAATACCAAGAGTCATGCCCGGCAAATTTTGTAATTTACCTATCTCGTTTACCTGTCCCGACACTTTAGGCGAGAGGCGAGGGTGAATTCAGGGAACTATTATAAATTAATAAAATATAAAGGCAAAACATGCGAAATAATTTTAATCCGTGGCATCAGGTTGTGCCTCATACCGATCTTCCGGATGTGGTGAAAGGGATTATCGAAATTCCAAAAGGGACACGTGCCAAATACGAACTCGACAAAGAAAGCGGCTTGCTTCGACTCGACCGTGTTTTGTATTCATCCGTTTATTATCCTGCCAACTACGGTTTTATCCCCCAAAGCTATTGCGACGACCATGACCCACTGGATATTCTGATTCTGTCGCAAATAGATGTGGTGCCACTGTGTATCGTCGAAGCAAAGGTGATAGGAGTAATGCGAATGCTTGATAACGGGGAAGCGGATGATAAAATCATTGCAGTGGCTTCGGGCGATCCAAGCGTAAATCATTATAATGATATTTCGGAATTGCCTCAATACCTGATTTCGGAGACCATGAGTTTTTTTGAGGATTATACCAAACTGGAAAATAAAACGGTTGTTGTGGAAAAATTCTTCGACAAACAAACGGCTCTGCAAATCATAGAAGAGAGCTATAAAATGTATAAAAAACACTACGGTGAACTGCATAAGTGGTTTTTTGGATGATGTGTTTTTATGTTTTTAATATTGATCCCTGCATTGTAACCCGAAAGGTTTTATGTAGGGATTTTTTGTTGATTGATTTTCTCTCTTAAACCTGTAAGGTATCAAAAAACCTGACAAGCTAAGTAATGCAAATAATATAATGCCGTATTTTGAACAAACTCAATGATGCGATATTTTTACCAGATTGTCAATTGCCGTCCCAATAATTGGATTTTAGAATACGACATTATTTGTATTATGCAGGAAATTAAATAATTGCTACAATAATTTGTAAGAATAGAAACGCGGATCGAAGATGCCGACTTGACGGTATAA
>JAJFVH010000144.1 GCA_021371875.1 Bacteroidales bacterium | reverse complement strand
GGATTTAATATCGGTAGAATTATTCGCCCACCCTCGTTTGTTGCACCCCGTACGGGGTGCTATATGTGTGTGAAAATGTCTTTCTACCGATATTATATGCCTACGGCATAACTATTCAGGTCGCTTTGCGGATAGTCATTTTTTTATGCTTGTTTACCCGACAGGAAATGGCCGCGCGGCTATTTTTTCAGTCTTGCTATGGCTTCTGTTTTTGCATGCTCAAATTTCGTAACCAAATCGTCCATAACTTCTTTCACCGACGAAATGCGTGTAGCTAAATAAGCATTACTTCCGGCAAAGGCGTATCCTTTGTCCATTTTTCCTTTATATGCATTAAAGAGCGTTATAATAATGCAATACGGCACTTTTTTGTAGTCGCAAGTGTGCAAACAATTGTACGGACACGATTTTGGTCTCGTCAGACCAAGTTTTACCCTTTCCAGAAATTTTCCCTGAAGTGCCCGGCCCGGCATCCCGACAGGGCTCTGAATGATTTCCACATCATTTTCTTCGGCTTTGATGTATGAATTTTTAAACTTAATATCCGCGTCGCATTCATCGGTTGTAACAAACCGGCTGGCAATCTGAACCCCTTTAGCTCCAAGTTGCATAATGTCGTACATGTTTTTGCCGTTGTAAATGCCGCCTGCTGCTACAACCGGAATTTCCTGATTGTATTTTTCTTCGAAAACAGCTACTTCACGCACAACATCGGGAATAAGATTCTCTATGGAGAAATCCGGGTCGGCAATCTGATTCAGCTTAAATCCCAGATGACCACCTGCTTTCGGGCCTTCTACAACTATTAAATCCGGTAAATAATCGTAAAGTGTTTTCCATTTTTCGCAAATTATTTTTGCTGCACGCGCCGACGAAACAATAGGAACTAATTTCGTTGTACACCCAGCTGTACGGTACTTTGGCAGGTCGAGCGGCAAACCGGCTCCTGCAAAAATAATATCCGCTTTTTCGGCAATAGCCGTTTTTACCATGTCGCTGAAGTTTGTCAACGCCATCATGATGTTTACACCGACAATTCCCGATGTTTTTTCTTTCGCCTTGCGTATTTCCTCTTTTAACCCGTAGATACATGACTCCATGTAATCTTTCGCCTTTTCGCGATAAATCAATCCCAATCCCGCACAAGAAATAACGCCGACTCCACCTTCGTTCGCCACAGCCGAGGCTAAGCCCGACAAGGAAATTCCAACGCCCATTCCTCCCTGAATAATAGGGACACGTGCTGTCAGATTTCCGATTTTCAAACCATTCATAAATAAATATTTTTAAAAAAAGTTTATTTCAACCCACTATTTCATCATTATAATATTAAAAAAGGAGAAGGTTTCCGAAAGAATTCCGGATACTCTCTCCTGTTTGTTTTGTATTTATTTTACACGGATTATTGCAGACTTTGCGGTATTAGCCGTAAATGATCTTCCCGTTTTCGTCTTTGAATTCTTCAAAACTTTTGTTGTACTGTTCCATCGCCCGGTAACTCATGGCCATGCTCGAAAAACCGCCGTCGTGGTAAAGATTCTGCATGGTTACTTTTCGTGTCAGATCACTGAACATAACTACACAATAGTCGGCACAGTCGGCAGCAGTAGCATTGCCCAGCGGCGACATGCGATCTGAGAAATCGAGCAGGCTGTCAATTCCTTTTACACCGCTACCGGCAGTTGTTACTGTCGGCGATTGTGAAATAGTATTCACCCGCACGCCGTGTTCCCGTCCGTAAATGTACCCGAAACTCCGGGCAATGGATTCCAACATCGATTTGGCATCCGCCATATCATTATACCCGAAAACAGTACGTTGAGCTGCCATATAAGTAAGCGCCACAACAGAACCGCCTTCACTGATAGCATCCATCTTCTTGGCTACCTGCAGCATTTTATGAAATGAAATAGCGGATATATCTAATGTTGTATTCAGCATGTCATAATCCAAATCGTCGTAAGTGCGTTTTTTACGAACATTGGGAGACATGCCGATTGAATGTAGTACAAAGTCAACTTTTCCACCCAAGGTCTCTATCGATTGACTGAAAACTGCTTCGAGATCGGAAACACTCGTGGCATCGGCAGGAATCAATTTCGCATTCAGTTTCTCCGCCAAATCGTTGGTTGTTCCCATTCGTACTGCCAACGGAGTATTCGACAAGGTGATTACAGCGCCTTCTTCTACTACCCGTTCGGCAACTTTCCAGGCGATTGACATGTCGTTTAATGCACCGAATATAATACCTCTTTTATTTTTTAATAAATTATTACCCATGATAAGTTGATTAATTGTTCTTACAAATAACTCTTTTTACGTCAAAAAAGTTCGTTTGCAAATTAAATTTCGGCACAAAGATACAAAAAATGTGCAACAACTGTGCGTTTATTCCCATAATAATCGTAAATTGATCTCCTGTAAGAAGAAATGAATTTATATTATTAATTGAGATACTGCGTTTTAATTAAATTATTCATTCTTTGGTTTTTAAAGCTGTCATTTATCAAAGAGCCGTTCGTACCAGTAAGATTCTTTTTCACATAATCCCGACAGCCTCTCCTAATTTATATCGTAAGGAATCTGGTATTATATGAAACTAACATGATCAAAGATTTTGGACACACAAAGGCATGATTAGTAATGCCTTTACTCTTTTTTCTTTGCTCTTTGTTCTTTGTTCTAAAATTTAAACAGATGAACCCCCATGACCGAGATTAAAAATCAGGACACACAAGGAGATGATTATAAAATAACAAAACTCAAAGTACCTGTATTATTCCCCCTTTAGGGGGTTAGGGGGCAGATATATAAATTATAAACA
>JAJFVH010000143.1 GCA_021371875.1 Bacteroidales bacterium | reverse complement strand
TGTTTATAATTTATATATCTGCCCCCTAACCCCCTAAAGGGGGAATAATACAGGTACTTTGAGTTTTGTTATTTTATAATCATCTCCTTGTGTGTCCTGATTTTTAATCTCGGTCATGGGGGTTTCATCTGTTTAAATTTTTGAACAAAGAACAAAGAGCAAAGAACAAAGAACAAAGGCATTACTAATCATACTTTTGTGTGTCCAAAATCTTTGATCATGTTAGTTTCATACTGCTAAGTAGAAAAAATATTGATTCGAGAAACTTAATACTTTAATGCTCAAAAAGAATATTTATAACTTACACCCAGTATGTATTTACCGGTTGCATCTTCCGATTCAACAAGTTGGCTGTTTACCACTCCGTAAACTTCGACATGATTCTTTTTATTGATTTTATAATCGAACGAAAGTAGGTAACGAAGATTCTCAACGCTGTTTCCGTCAGGATTATTCAACTGATAAAACGACTCTACCGAAAGCGCGGGAGTGATTTTAAAATGGGGTATGTTATAGGCTATTTGGAAGCGGTTGCGCCACGACCACTCCGGATTTGCTTTATAAGTATCTATGGTTCCATCATTTTCAATACGATTGCTTTCATCTTTCTGAGTTGCCTGAATTCTTTCACGCAAGGTGAAAGTGAAATCATTCAGCTTCAGCTTACCTGTTGCCGACAAATTGATTCTGTTGCGTATTTGATAATTCAGATATTTTTGATCCAATTTGTTCATAAACTGGTAGCCTGCCCCGATTTTCAGGTGTTTCGACAAGCTGTAATCGGCATTTACCCCCAAACTCCAGCGTTCGACTAAACGAAAATAATAAATTGTACGTAACTCGGTTTCGGCAGCTATTTCTAATCTATTCAATTTTTTTTCAACTCCAATGCTGGTCCACGAACCATAATTTTCGTTTTGCGCCAACGCCATCCGGCTTAAACTTATCAACAAGATGAACAGGAAAATAAATCGGCTACTGACTTTGTTTACAGGCATGTTTTATGTTATGTGTTTGATGATTAAATGAATCCGTGCAGTTTTAAGATTTAGCGCTTGAAAGAAAACTCAGTGTTTGATAAGAAAATGTCAAGGTCAAGATTGGCGTTTTCTTGCAAACACGATTTAAAAACTACTCGTAATAATAATAGGTTATCATAGCTGTATCTTTCAAAAAATCAATTTCGTTTATGGATACGCGGTGGATATTAAGTCCCGTCCTTTGTTTCAGTTCGTTGATCAGCTCCGCGCGTTTATCAGGTTTTATCATTTCAATTTTTTCGTAACGCAATATATTCGAGTATTCTTTTTTCATGATAAGCTTTGTGTCGAGCAGCAAAGTAACTATAAAAATGATGACTACAATGATACCTAACTCATGATATTCGAGTTGAATCCCGCTGATCAGCCCTAAGGCGATGAAAATAAACAAATAAGTCATGTCCTTGATTCCGATTCCCGCCGTACGGTAGCGTAACATCGAAAATACGGCAAACAAACCAAAGGCGGCTCCCATCGATATTTTTACTTTGTTCAGCACGAAAGTCAGTAAGAAAATAACTACATTGAACATAATAAAAGTGAAGATCGTATCCATTTTTTTATAATTTGGATAATATACAAACACAATTATCAAAACGATGGCAGCTAAGTCAATCAACAGACTCACATAGAAGTTCTGATTGATTTGGATTTTGTCTTTCTTTTTCTCGACAGTTGTAGTTTCGGCATCCGATTCGGAAACACCCGATTCGACTGTTGTCGTTTGGAAGATACCCGTTCCGGCCGGTAAGGCTGCGTTGGACTGAACCACCGGCAATAAAAAGAATATAAATAACAATGCCGCTAACTTTACGACGCGAAAACTACGAAAATAATTGGTTAACATATCTGACTTTGGGTTTTAAATTATTTAGTTTTACATCTTTCACAGTACTTGCTATGCCAAGGCAATATTTGCTCAACGATACAGTTTTAATTCTTTTTTCCTGCATGATGGCCGTAAACGTTGATTTGTCGGTTTTTTCCTGTTTCACCTCTGCAATAATCAGGTTCGGTATGTTGGCAATGCAGTCGTTATGTGTATAACTTAAACCGAAATCTATCGTGATCCTTTCCGTCATATTCCGGTTGATAAGAGTCATACGGTTGTAATTTACCTGTAAAACAGGAATAAGCGACGATGCTTTATAATTGGTTTTCCTCTCGAGCAGTTTTTCCGCTTCTCCGGCTATAACGGGAGCTTTATCATCGAGTTTTATCCGGCTTTTAATTGTACGGCCTTTGTTTGTTTTGAATTTAATTTCAAAAAAACTGATGCCCGAATCGATATAGTTTCTGAATCGTACTTTGTACCGGTTAAGCTTACCGTTATGATGGCGGGTATACATTTCGTAATCGGGCGTGTCGAAATAAGTGGTTTTATACCGGGCAAATTTTCTCCCGGCAATTTCGAGTATAAAATAATCTTTACCGGACAGACTGAGTATTTCTTCCAGATAATCGGCATGGAACATATACTTGCTATCCATACGGTCGAGCAACTTGACCTTATTTATCTGCTCCAGGGTAATGGGATCAAAAGTTTTTAATATCGGGAGCAGTTCGTTCAAATCACTCTTCATTACAAGATTATTCAAAATAATAGAAATACTGGCTAACTAAGGAAATTATATCAAAACAGCTGTAATATTATTTTAATGTAATTGTAATCCTTTTTTAATAACGCAAAAGTATCAATAATTAATGAATGGGAACACTGCTTATCGGTAAAAAACATAAATTTCAGCGCAGAAAAATTTTTTATAACCATTTATAATGAGTTTAAAAGAAAAAAATAAGCATTAATAGTGATATATAAGAAATTTAAAAGGAATAATTTTGCTCCTTGTTTGAATACTATAATTTATCAATGAAAACAAAGAATCGTTTTATGATTTTTATGATGATAATTATCATAACAAAAAATCCTTTGAAAGCGCAGGAAACCACTTTACCCGCAATAAGTTTCGGTGCTTCTTATACGGGCGATGTGGTTAGCAACTTCAAAGGCGGGATAAAAAAAGGAACCACCTACCTGGGTATGGCTACCATTCATGCCAGTTTCGATTCGAGAAAAGCTGACTGGTGGAAAGGTGGCGAAGCATTTATCAAAATGGCAAACACACATGGTGGTGAACCTTCGGCAACATTAGTTGGTGATTTTCAGGGAGTATCCAATATAGAAGCCGGAAATCTTACCTGGCTCTACGAATTGTGGTTCCGTCAAAGCATTGGGAATTTAACTTTCACGGCAGGATTACAGGATTTAAATGTTAACTTTGCGACCGATGATTGTGCAGGTATATTTACCAACAGTTCTTTCGGAATTCATTCAAGTATTGCCGATAATATTCCTTCTCCCATATTTCCATTAACAGCATTGGGAGTTAATTTAAAATGGAATATTTCGCCATCGTGGATATGGCAAGCTGCAATATTTGATGGAACTCCCGACGATCTTGAAAATAATCCGTACAATACAAATTGGAAACTCAGTAAAGATCAAGGCTTTTTATTAATAAGCGAAGTACAGTTATTAAAAAGCCTGGTAGCCGAAAAACATGGTAGTTACAAGTTGGGGGGGTATTATCATCAACATAATGACGATATTGACAAAGAACAAAAGAACGGGGGCGTTTATTTTGTTGGAAATCAAAAGTTGACTGATAATTTAACTGTTTTTTCGCAAATAGGGTTAAGTCCTAAAAGTATAAATAATCATAATCACTATTATAGTTTAGGCTGTACTTATTCAGGGTTGTTGCATCATCGTCCCGACGATTATATGGGAGTTGCAATTGCTTATGCCGGTATCGATTCGAATCAGGTTGGCAGCGAAACTGCCGTTGAACTCACTTATCACTGCCAAATTTGTTCAAACATTTATGTTCGTCCCGACATCCAATATATTATAAATCCGGCAGGAACAGACACAAAATTAGAAAACGCATTGGTAGGATTGGTTCGTTTTGGAGTGGAATTTTAAAAAGAAAGTTAATTAAGTTTACATGCTACCAGTTCAGAACGCAAAACATTAAACGCGGAACCTGACTGCCATCAGGCAGGCGCAAAAAATCGAATAAAAAATGACAACAAACAATACATACCTTTCCGATATTCCGACCGGCGATGAAGCCATCATTACCAAAGTTTTGGGACATGGCGCTTTCAGAAAACGCATTACCGAGATGGGTTTCGTAAAAGGGAAAAAAGTAACGGTTATCAAAAATGCACCCCTGCAAGATCCGGTTGAATACGAAATAATGGGCTACAAGGTTTCGTTGCGGCGGAGCGAAGCCGAATTGGTCGAGGTAGTTTCGGTTGAAGAAGCCAAAAATTTGCTCGGCATCGAGTTCAATGGTGTTATCGACGAAGAAACGCTTAAAGTTTCGGCCATTAAGAAAGGGAAAGTCATCAATGTTGCTCTTGTCGGGAATCCGAATTGCGGTAAAACCACACTTTTTAATTATGCCTCAGGTTCGCACGAGCGCGTCGGGAATTATGGAGGAGTAACCGTCGACTCCAAAGAAGCTACCCTGAAAAAAGACGATTACACTTTCAGGATTGTTGATTTACCCGGAACCTATTCCATTACCGAATATTCGCCCGAAGAGCTTTTTGTTAGGACTCATATTATAGAAAAACATCCGGATATTATTATTAATGTAGTTGACGCTTCGAACCTGGAACGGAACCTGTTCCTCACCACACAACTTATCGACATGAATATCAAGGTGGTGATAGCGCTGAATATGTTCGACGAACTTGAAAACAAAAGGGTAAAGTTCGATTACGATGGGCTTGGCGAGATGATTGGCATTCCGATTATTCCGACTATTGCATCGAAAGGTAAAGGGATTGATGACTTATTTACCAAATTGATAGAAGTTTACGAAGACCGTGATCCGAGTGTACGCCATATTCACATCAATTACGGACCATCTATTGAAAAAGCCATCAACGATATCCAGGCAGAAATATGGAAAAACCCTGCCATCAGGGTGACATTATCATCGCGTTTCATTGCAGTAAAATTGCTCGAAACCGATAAAACAACACTGGCCTGGTTGGAAAAATACGACAATTACGAAAATATAAAATCGGCTGCCGAAAAAGCCGTTGCCCGGCTGGAAAAAGAATACGGAGAACGTTCCGAAACCATTATCACCGACGCAAAATACGGATTTATCGATGGAGCCCTGAAAGAAACTTACAAAGAACCTAAAGTAGACAAACGCAAACAAAAACGCGAGTTGGACGATTTGTTGACTCACCGTTTCTGGGGATTTCCGATTTTCTTCTTTTTCATGTGGTTGATGTTTCAGGCTACATTCACCCTGGGCAGTTATCCCATGGACTGGATTGATGCCGGAGTAGGATTATTGAGCAAATGGTTACAAAACACGATGACAGAAGGTCCGTTGCGCGATTTGATAGTAGATGGGATAATCGGCGGTGTGGGCGGCGTGATTGTATTTTTACCTAATATCCTGATTTTATTTTTCTTCATTTCGTTGATGGAGGATACCGGTTATATGGCGCGTGCCTCATTCATCATGGACAAGCTGATGCATAAAATCGGGTTGCACGGAAAATCATTTATTCCTCTTGTAATGGGCTTTGGTTGTAATGTGCCGGCCATCATGGCCACCCGTACACTCGACAATAAAAAAGACCGAATCCTGACTATGATCATCACGCCGTTTATGTCGTGTAGTGCGCGTTTGCCTGTATATGTTTTACTTATTTCGGCTATCTTCCCCGAAAACCAGGGTTTCGTTCTTTTCAGTATTTACCTGATCGGTATCCTGTTGGCTATAATTACTGCATTAATAATGAAGAAAATAGCTTTTGCAAAAAAAGAAGTTCCTTTCGTCATGGAATTGCCGCCATACCGCAAGCCAACTTTGCGCAACACCACCATCCACATGTGGCACAAAGGGCAGCAATACCTC
Organism: Bacteroidales bacterium; assembly: GCA_021371875.1. Classification (GTDB taxonomy): domain Bacteria; phylum Bacteroidota; class Bacteroidia; order Bacteroidales; family Paludibacteraceae; genus Paludibacter. The sequence continues at coordinate 7,383 of JAJFVH010000143.1, read as the reverse complement.
AAAAAAATGGGGAACGTGATTTTGCTGGCTTCCATTATCATTTGGGCGTTGGGTTATTTCCCACGCAATGTTGAATACAAAACCGATTATGATGCACAAATTGCAGCCATTGAAGCAAACCCACATATCAGCGCCGATAAAAAAGCAGGGAACATTGCATCGCTCGAAATTGAAAAAGAATCGGAACGCCAGGAAAAATCTTATATCGGACGTATGGGACACGCCATCGAACCTGTCATCAGCCCGCTGGGTTACGACTGGAAAATGGGGGTAAGTATCATTACCGGACTGGCAGCCAAAGAAATTGTAGTAAGTACCATGGGCATTCTTTACCAGGCAGATATGAAAGCCGACGAAAATTCCGAAACACTTCAAACCAAAATAAAAGAACAAAAGCACAACAGCGGTGTTTTAAAAGGGCAGGAAGTTTTTACACCCTTAGTGAGTTTTGGCTTTATGCTTTTTGTCCTGATTTATTTCCCATGTGTGGCGGTAATAGCGGCGATCAAAAAAGAAGCCAACTGGGGTTGGGCCGTATTCACTATGGTTTACACAACGGCTATTGCCTGGGTAGTTGCGTTTCTGACTTATCAGATTGGGAGTTTATTATTGTAAATATATGAGTTGCAATGATATTAATTTTACACATAAACATTAATAATAATTATTTTAGCCAGACTCCTATCGTGGAAAGCATATATCAACAAAGTTAACTTCACGCGGAGTGCAAATATCAAAGAAGAATAGATATGTTACAAAATATAATCGTTTTTATAATCATTGGTGGTGCAGTTGCTTACACAGTTTTTGCAGTCATCAGAAACCTGGGTAAAAAAGAAAAATCCGGCTGTGATGGTTGTAGCGGTTGTGATATAAAACGTGAGATCACGCAACACAAATCATCGTCCGCTATCAGTTACGATTGCAATAGTAAATCAATCAAAAAATAAGCGTTGAAAATAAGTGTACGACATATTACCAGAGCCCGTTTGGCGCTACTATTATTGGTGGTGTTCGGGAGTCCGTTTATATTTAAGCCTGTGCATTTATTGTTTGCCCATCACCAGCGCCAGACTCCTGTTCACCTTCATCCCAACGAGCAGATTCTCGAAACCGAACGGCATAATGATTGTTCGGTCTGCGAATATGAATTCTGTACGTTTATTCCCGAAAAAATAACCAATACACCACAAATAAATGCTATTATTTGTGACTGTCCGACGCCTCCTACGACAGACAAACCCATCAGCCGTTCGCTGCTGAATTTTCAACTTCGCGCACCTCCTGTTTGCTGAGACGACTCCTTTCCGCCTTATTTCCCCATATTTCTGTAATTTAACGTTAATCATGTGATGATTAACGGATAATAACTGATTTCAGGTTTATTCTTATATGCGATTTCCTTCTGCTTTTGTCGGAGTTGAGAATAAACCGGGGACAAAACAAGTACTTGTAAAAACTTTTTATTCGGGTTATTCCGCGCTGTCTGTATTTTCAGCGCGGGTAATTCAATTTTTTTACTTATTTCTACTTTGACAGATTGATTATATGTCGTCCCTCCGGGACTTTAAGGGTTATTTGTTTCCCTGTTTTTACCAATATGCCCGTGCCTACGGCACTTTTTTAAGCTTGTAGAGCTTTGATATTGGTAAAAAACAAGTACAATTCCTACATACAAAGGGTAGGGACGTGACATATCTATCAATTTCTAATCTGTCAAAGTAGAATTATTCAATACAAATTATACAAATTATCTAAGTACATGACAAAAAAATAATAGGAACGCGGATAAAGCGGATAACACGGATGTTAGCTGATTTATAGTTATCAATGAAACGGATTAAATCCTGATTATATTTACTACGTAAATGACGGATGATTGCTCACGGTTGAAAATCAGCTGACTTCGCTTGTGAAGTTTAAATCTGTTATTGAATCCGGAATATTTCAACCGCGCTAATCAGTTTAATCCGACTTATCCGCGTTCCTATTCTTACAAATTATTGTAGCAATTTTTTAATTTTCTGCATAATACATTTTTGTCATGTACTAAAACAAATTATACAAATGAAGAAACTTATAATATTTTTCATGCTTTCGGCAGTACTATTGAGCCGGGCCGAAACCATTGGCAACCTGCATACAAGCCTTCAAGGCAAAATTACCACAAAATCAGGCGAACCGATCTTGGGTGTCGCCATTTATTTCCCCGAATTGAAAACCGGCGCTGTCACCGACATTTCAGGAAATTACCGCATCGACAATTTACCTCCAAAAACTTTATTGGTTCAAATCAGTTCGTTAGGATATAAAATGGTAGCCGAGAATATTCCGCTGGCGCAAACCAACAAAAAAGATTATGTGTTGGAAGAAACTATTATTGAAATAAACGAAATAGCGGTGACGGGGCAGGCAAGCGCTACGCAGGCGGTGAAAACTCCCACGCCTATCTCTGTAATTACACGGAATGAGCTGCAACAACGAGGGGCAACCAACATCATTGATGCTATCAGTTCGCAGCCCGGAATTTCACAAATCACTACCGGAAGCGGCATTTCAAAACCTGTCATTCGCGGACTCGGCTATAACCGCATTGTGGTGATGAACGATGGCATCCGGCAGGAAGGCCAGCAATGGGGCGATGAACACGGAATCGAGATAGATGACTCTGAAGTTGACCGCGTGGAGATACTGAAGGGCCCTGCCAGCTTAATGTACGGTTCCGATGCCATGGCGGGAGTCATTAATTTCCTGTCGGCCCCTATCCTGCCCGAAGGTAAAAAAATACTCAATATCTTAGCCAACTACCAAACAAATAACGGTTTAAAGGCTTACTCTTTGAATTTTGCAGGACACGAAAAATCTTTCGTGTGGAATATACGTTACAGCAATAAAGCCGCTCATGCCTATAAAAACAAATACGATGGATATGTTTACAATTCGGGATTCAGCGAAAATGCAGCTTCTGCTCTTTTGGGAATCAACAAATGGTGGGGATATTCGCACCTCACACTGAGCGCCTACCAGCTTACACCCGGAATCGTGGAGGGAGACCGGGACAGCGCCACCGGGCAATTTATCAAACCTGTTGCCATCGACAACGAAACCGAAGCCGAAGCTATTGCCACAGATAAAGACTTTTTGACGTATAAACACCAAATGCCTTACCAGCAAGTAAAACATTACAAAGCCGCGTTGAACAACAATATATTACTGGGCAACGGATTCCTGAAAACAACCATTGGCTTCCAGCAAAACCACCGCCAGGAATTTGAGGATGTGCTGAATCCCGAAAATTATGCGCTTTACTTTAGGTTAAACACGCTCAATTACGATGTTCATTACCTGGTACCCGAAAACAAAGGTTGGGGAATATCGTTCGGTGCAAACGGCATGTATCAAAACTCCCGGAACCTGGGTGAAGAATTTCTGATTCCCGAATTCCGCCTGTTCGATATCGGCGCTTTTATTATGATAAAAAAAACCTGGGATAAACTCGATATAAGCGGTGGGTTGCGCTACGATAACCGCTCGGAAACTGCCGATGCTTTGTATCTCAGCGAAAACGGCGAAGTTACCGGCGCAACCGGTACTGATGCCACACAAAAGTTTGCAGCATTTAACGGTAATTTCGATGGTATGAGCGGAAGTCTGGGAGCAAGTTACCGGTTCAGCAACCATTGGAATATGAAGTTGAATCTTTCACGCGCTTTTCGTGCTCCCAATATCAGCGAGTTAGGCTCAAACGGCGTTCACGAAGGCACCATCCGTTACGAAATAGGAAACCAGCGCCTGAAAGCCGAAACCAGCCTCCAACTCGACTATGAACTTGGATTTAACAGCAGGCACGTAAGTACAAGGGTCAATCTGTTCTCGAACCTGATTGACAATTATATTTATTCGCACAAACTCAGCAGTGCATTAGGAGGCGATTCTATAGCCGAAGATATGGCTTGCTTTAAATTCGAATCGGGGAAGGCACGTGTAAGTGGCGGCGAGTTTATCCTGGATATCCATCCCCATCCGCTCGACTGGTTGCATTTTCAGAACAGCTTTTCGTATGTAAACGCACAATTATTAAATCAAACCGATTCCACACGCTACCTGCCGTTTACGCCGGCGCCGAGATGGAACTCGGAATTGCGTGCCGAAATTGAAACCAGAGGCAATTTACTGAAAAACACTTATATCTCTTTGGGAATTGAACATTATTTCAGGCAAGGTAATGTTTATTCGGCCTACGCCACCGAAACAACCACACCGGCATATTCGCTGGTGAATGCCGCTTTCGGAACCGATTTATTGATTAATAAACAAAAAATAACGGTTTACATAAATGCGGCCAATCTTGCCGGCGTGGCTTACCAAAGCCATTTAAGCCGGCTCAAATACGCTCCGGCGAATAATGCCACCGGGCGGACGGGAGTTTATAACATGGGACGGAATATCAGCCTGAAACTGATTGTGCCGGTAAATTTATGACAAATAAAGAAATCACGAGGCTGTCTCAAAATATACTTTTGAGACAGCACCGTGATTCAATTTTCCGGTTCCACGTTAATTTGCGAAATGAAAAAAGAATTTAATCTTTATGCAGCATTGGAACGAAAGCAACATGGAGCCTTTCAGCCTGGCTGATTATCCCATCTTTTTTTTCTACAAGATAAAGTTTCTGATCATGCTTTTCGCCGGCAGGAATGATCATTTTTCCTCCATCGGCCAATTGGTCCGATAAAGTTGCCGGTATATTCCCGGGGGCACAACTTACAATAATCCTGTCGAAAGGAGCAAATTCCTTCCAGCCTTTGAAACCATCCCCTTGTTTTATCTTTATATTGCAGTACCTTTCTTCGTTCAATATTTTTTTGGCGCGATGAGCCAGTTCAGCATTGATTTCGACGGAAAAGACTTTTTTAAAAAGGAGGGAAATAACGGCTGTCTGGTAACCCGATCCTGTCCCGATTTCCAAAATACGCATATTTTTGTCGGGTTCGAGCGCATTGACCATATAGCCAACAATGTAGGGTTGCGAAATGGTCTGGTTGAAACCTATAGGTAAAGGATGGTCTTCGTATGCCCTGTCCCTGAGTTCGGCGGGGATAAAAATATGGCGGCGTACATTCAGAAAAGCGTCCAGGATATCCGGATTACAAATACCCCTCCCCTTGATTTGCTGCTCGACCATCGCTTGCCTGAGCCGGCCATATTCAGTTTCTTTCATGTTCTGACCTTTATAAGAATTATTCAGCTACAAAAAAAAGACAAATATACAAAGATTTTGGCGAAGCATTCTTTCAAGCATGCCGGATAACACTCAATTATCGGTGGTCGTTATTCAACTGAATATTCGTATGGAAGCCAGTCCCCTACTCGTTGTTCGCCTATATCTCTCGTCCAGTTGATACCCGACGGAATCGGAATTACTCCCTTTGGCCGTGACCGTTGGTTCCGTCGTCCCGGAGTTCCGACTCCGGCAACTTCGACGGAATCGGAATTACTCCCTTTGGTCGTGACCGTTGGTTTCGTCGTCCCATAGAGTCTGCGGGACGGGATGCCGGAGTTCCGACTCCGGCAACTTCGACGGAATCGGAATTACTCCCTTTGGTCGTGACCGTTGGTTCCGTCGTCCCGGAGCCGAATCAGCGCTTAATCATTCCTTTTCAAATTTAATCTCATCAAGCGATTTTTTAAGTTCCACACCCGGAGTAAATACCACTTTAACGCCGCTGATAAGATTGGTGTTGAACTGATCGGCTGTATCGACCCCCTCGCTGGTGAACGAGAGCCGGAGCGTACCGAACTCACCGAGACTCACGCTTTTGCCCATTAGCAGGTATTTAGGCATGGCATCGAGTAAGTTTTCGATAACACTGGTTATGTCTCCTCTCGAAAGGGAGGAGGTCGTTACAATTTCTTTGGCAATATCACGTTGAGTGATTTTTCCATCATTTACAGGATTGGCGTACCATTTCACTTTGGAACGATCCTGCGGGTTGGCGCGTTCAATTAATTTGTACTTCATAATACAAACTGGATTTTTTTATGCTTTGCCTCAAGCAGCGATAGGTAAAACCGGTTAACAATACAACATTATTATCCTCGCTGGCTGCTTCTGGAACTGAGAATAATAATGGGTTAAAAAACGGACTATGCACTTCCACCTGTGTGGAGCAAAACTTACATACGTGCGGAAATATTTTTTCATACGTGTGGAAAAATATTTATACACGCGTGCAGATTTACGGCAACACGTATACAGATGTATACGGCTGCAAATATAAATAATTTTTGAATAAATTGTACTTTAAGTGGTAAATAAATTGTACTAAGGCATTGAAATATAATATATGCCTTTAGGAATACCGTCTATGTTCAGGACAAAGCGGGAATGCCCCAAACTTTGGGTGTAATATAATCTCATTTTCGGCGTATGGCTCCAGCCTACGTCAGGTTAAAAGCAAACCTGCCCGACTGACCTATTAAAATAATATACGGCTGAAGTTCTTGGATGAAATTCATCCGGCAACGTTTTGAATAAAACATATAATATGCAAAAAAACAACATACCTTAAGTCGAGTTTGTTTGATTCATAAAAATTGATACCTTTGTATTTTAAAATTCATTCAATGCCCTTATGGATAATTCATTCGACAAAGAACGTATCATAAATTATTGGATTGAAAGTGCCGAAAACGATTTCAAAACAATGAATGACCTTTATCAGACTAAAAACAATAGTTGGGCTTTGTTTATAGGCCATCTTGTAATTGAAAAATTACTTAAAGCTTTGTATGTGAAAGAAAAAGAGGAATATCCTCCTATGATTCACGATCTCAGACGGATTTGTGAAAAGGCAGACATCAAATTTGATATTCGACGACAAATCATGTTAGATAGCATTTCGAGATTCAACATAAATGCCAGGTACGACGACTATAAGCAAAGTTTTTATCAACTTTGTAATGACGGTTTTACGACGGAGTGGATAGACAAAATTAAAGATTGCAGGTTATGGATAAAATTGATGCTTTGAAGATAAGTAGAAATTATTTGGAACGTTTAAGAGAATCGGATATCGAATTTTCTGAAGCGTGGCTGTTTGGTTCGTATGCCAAAGGCAATCAACACGAGAATAGTGATATTGATATTGCTATTGTTTTAAAAAACAATTCAATTCACACCTTTGAAACAGAAGTGAAATTAATGGTAATCCGCAAAGGAGATGAAACATTAATTGAACCGCACGCATTTACAAAAGAAGAGTTTGATTATAACGTGCCAATAGTAAATCAAATCATACGGTATGGCGAAAGAATTAGCTAAAATCTCGTTGGTCGTAGCGCAATAGCGCTAAAGTTCGGCGTATGGCTTCAGCCTACGTC
>JAJFVH010000119.1 GCA_021371875.1 Bacteroidales bacterium | reverse complement strand
GCTTTACGAGACAATTCCGCACCACGCGGAAACGCCCCGCTGCTTCACGAGACAATTCCGCACCGGAAAACAGGGTTAATATCGGTTTTATTTCGGAAAAAATAATTATAAATCAAAAAAACATGGACAGAAAAACTTTTTTTGTTTTGTCCGTCAGCCATCTGAGCAATGACAATGCTTACTCGTTGTTTAAATCGACTGTGGACTTTGCTATCCCCGTTCGAACCGAACTGGGAGATATACGCTGTAAGCGGCTGACTCAATAAATAACTACGAGTCTGACGTATTTAAGAAGTTCAGCCGATTTTTTTATCAGTTATATTTTATTCAAACATATTCCTGAAACGCGAGAAAAAATCACGTGAAGCCGCTGAATTAGGTTTTACATTTTCCGATTTTCCCAGCTTCTCAATTACTGCTTTTTCTTCTTTATTCAGGTTCTCGGGGATATAAACGCCAACATTTACCAACAAATCACCTGTTCCGTAACGATTTACGCTGGGCAAACCTTTTCCACGCAAACGTAACACTTTTCCCGGTTGTGTTCCGGGATTGATAGTCACTTTTACTTTTCCGTCCACCGTGGGCACTTCGACCGAACCGCCCAACACAGCCATAGGAACAGTAAGCAATAAGTTGTATATTAAATCGTTTTCGTCACGAATCAATTCAGGATGCGCTTCTTCCTCAACCAAAACGAGCAAATCGCCGTTCACACCACCCCGGCGGGCAGCATTTCCTTTGCCACTCATCGAGAGCTGCATTCCTTCCATCACACCGGCAGGAATGTTGATGGTAATCACTTCATCTTCACGGACAATACCTTCGCCGGCACAATGGGGACATTTATCTTTAATAATTTTCCCATCGCCACCGCAGGTTGGACATTCCGAAGCAGTTTGCATTTGCCCCAGAATGGTTTGCTGTACACGTGTAACACGGCCAGAACCATGACAGGTTGTGCAGGTAACCGGTTGTGAGCCGTGTGCCGATCCCGAACCGTTACAATGGGAACATGAAACGTATTTCTTTACTTTGATTTTCTTTTCAACGCCTGTTGCAATTTCGGCTAAGGTCAGCTTGACCTTTACACGCAAATCTGACCCACGGCGAACTCTCTGTCCACTTCCGCGCTGACTGCCGCCAAAGCCGCCGAATCCACCAAAATGACCGCCGAAAATATCGCCGAAATGAGAGAAAATATCATCCATGCTCATTCCACCACCACCAAATCCACCACCTCCGGCTGCTCCACCTACTCCCGCATGGCCAAACTGATCGTATCGTTGACGTTTCTGCGGGTCGCTCAATACTTCGTAAGCTTCGGCCGCTTCTTTGAAATTCTCTTCAGCCTGCTTATCTCCGGGGTTTTTATCGGGATGAAACTCGATGGCTTTTTTCCGGTACGCTTTCTTAATTTCGTCGGCCGTAGCTGATTTGGAAACGCCTAATATTTCGTAAAAATCTCTTTTGGACATATATTTTAATTAAAAATGGAAGATATGGAAAAATTGCAAACTTTCAAACCTTGAACGTGAAACACGAAACGCACAACCTGATTTCCGTCAGGCAGACGCAAGATGCTTTATTCTCCCACTACTACTTTTGAAAAACGGATTACTTTATCGTTCAGAGTATAACCTTTTGATACACAATCTACAATTTTACCTTTCAAATCCTCGGTCGGCGCCGGAAAAGTGGTAATTGCTTCGTGTAAATCAGTATTGAATTCCTCGTTTTCGGTAGGAATAGCTTTCACGCCGTTTTGCATCAAAAAGGCAATAAACTTATTGTAAATCAATTCCACGCCTTCCTTAACAGCCACAACATCTTCGGATGTTTCCATGGCTTTTTGCGCACGTTCAAAATCGTCAATCAAAGGAAGCATGTTTACTAAAACACTTTCGCCGGCTGTTTTAATTAAATCCATACGTTCTTTCAAGGTACGTTTGCGATAATTATCGAATTCAGCCATTAAACGTAAATTCTTATCGTTAAGTTCGGCACATTTTTGCGTCAGCACTTCCAAATCATCCGCAATTTGTTCGGCGGCTTGTTCCGAAGTTTCTTCTGCTTGGGGAGTTTCAGGAGTTTCCGTTTCCTGTTTTACTTCATTCACTTCGGGGGTTTCTTCGGTATGTTTTTCTTTTTTCATATTGAAAATATATTTTTTTTCTACTTAATTTATTAACTTTTCTTGTCAGCCTTCGTTTATCAATAATTTTGCCAAAACGATATTTAACTTCTGAATGGCAGGGTAGAATGGCAGAATGGCAGTCTTTTAAAACTTTTCAAACTTAAAACTGACAGTAAAATTAATCACACAAGGAATACAAATCACCGCGGGGATTAATTAACAAAACTGGTTTAGTCGATTTTTTCACCAAATGTTGTTCTTTCGGTCCGAAAAACACATCATCCAAACCATATTCACGTGAAGCGGTTACAATCACAATTCCGGCATTTTCATTTTCAGCTTTTTGCACTGCTTCTTTATCTATTCCGAAACTATCTTTCAGCCCTTTTCCAAAGGAATATTTGAAATCAAATTTATCGAAAAGTTGTTGCATCCGTTCGGCATTCGTTACCGCTTTCGAGCCATAATCGTTGGCAAGCAACATAACTATTTCCGATCCGCAAAACCGCCCGAAAGCAGCTGCAAACTGCGCTTTTTCGACTTCTTCTTCCAGAAAATTAACCGGCAAGATAACTTTGTCGAGATGAAGCTCCTGAAAATCATCTTTATACAAGAGATAAGGAATACGCAAATCGCGACAAGCATTCAGCAATTGCTGAATTGGCTTTGACCGGTAATCACTCAGTTGCAAAAAAAGAAACGAAACATCATTCTTTTCGCAAATTTCGGATAACTGGCTTAAGTTTGTACAGCAAACTTCGGAAAAAGCTGTTTTTATCCGAAGAGTTTTTAAAACTTCAGATAAAACGGACTCCCTTTCACTGTTTTCTTCATTCGACTCAACAAACTGTAAAACACCAAACTCCTTACCGAGCTGATTGGCAAGTTTCGAAGCGCTTAAGAGCAAAACGTGAGCTGTTGATATATTTTGTATATAACTTAATATCATGGTTATTCCTGAAAATAAACCCTTTTCACACGGCGCGAAACACTTGTAAGAATCTCATAAGGAATGGTTTTCAACCAACCGGCAACTTCAGTAATTGTAAGGGTTTCTCCAAAAATCTCTACCATATCTCCTTCAGCAGCATCAATTTCGGTAATATCAACAGTTATCAAATCCATCGACACATTGCCAATCACTTTAGCCCGTTTTTCGTTGACCAAAACCTCTCCCACTCCGTTACCGAGTTTGCGGTCGAAACCATCAGCATACCCAATGGGTAAAACAGCAATGCGTTTATCTTTTTCCACAATTCCTTTGCGGCTGTAACCCACCGTTTCGCCGGCTTTTATATTTTTTATCTGCAAAATAATGGTTTTCAGTGAACAAACCTGTTTCAGGCTTACATCGGGAATGGAGCTGATACCGTAATGACCAATTCCCAGCCTAACCATATCGAACTGGTACTGAGGCAACCTTTCCGTTCCGGCCGAATTCAGGATATGACGCATGATGTAATGGGTAAAAGCTGAAGAAATCATATCCGCACAAGCCGTATATCTTTCGACCTGTTCTTTGGTGAAAGTATCAAACTTTGCTTCATCGGCTCCGGCCAAATGCGAGAATACCGAACGTACTTTTACCTGTTGCTGGCTTTTGAGCCGGCTTATAAGTTGCTCCATATCCTGCAGTTCGAAACCAAGCCGGTGCATACCGCTATCAACCTTGATATGAATAGGATAATCGGTTATCCCTAATCGTTCGGCAGCAGCGATAAAAGCATCCAGCAAACGGAAACTGTAAATTTCGGGCTCCAGGTTATTGTCGAAAATAAGTCCGAACCCACCTTGCTCGGGATTCATCACCACAATAGGAATACGAATGCCTTCACGCCTTAATTCCACACCTTCGTCGGCCACTGCCACTGCCAGATAATCGCAACGATGATGCTGTAAAGTGCGGGCCACTTCCACCGAACCGCTCCCGTAAGCAAAAGCTTTCACCATGCACATCACTTTCGTTTCCGGACGAAGTTTCGAGCGGAAATAATTCAGGTTATCCACCAAAGCGTTCAGATTTACTTCGAGCGTGGTTTCATGGGCAATCAGCTCGATTTTGGTCGAAATTGCCTCAAAATGGAATTTACGCGAACCTTTGAGCAATACAATTTCATCTTTGAAATCGTGGATGAACCCCGATTTAAGGAAACTTTCGGTGTCATCAAAAAAAGCGTTGGCCAAAAACGAAAATTTACCGGCATGTAACGAAATATCCGGACCTATGCCAACGATTCGCTGAATGTTTTTGTTTTTCACTAACCCGGCAACTGTTTCGTAAAGCTTTTCGGGCGATTGTCCGCTTTGCAAAATATCCGACAGAATCAGGCTACGCGAAAGATTCTTTGCCGTTGCCTGTTGATTCAGAAAATCGAGTGCAATGCTCAACGAATTCAAATCGGAGTTATAACTATCATTAATTATCAGACAGTTACGTATACCATTTTTTACTTCAAGACGCATAGCCACCGATTCCAATAACAAAATCCGGCGTGAAATTTCAGTGAATTCGATGCCGAGATATAATAAAACGGCGACACATTGAAGTGCATTCTCCACCGAAGCATCGTCGGTAAAAGGAATTTCCACCGAAAAATCTTTTGAATTATATTGCAAAGAAACAAGGGTACCCTTGTTCGATTTTTTCAGTTCAACAACACGAAGTGTCGACTTATTGCCTTTACCCCACGAAAACAGTTTCCCTTTAAAATCCAATTGGGCTATCGATATATCAACAACTTTATTATCCGCGTTATAAATCAAAACTTCGGCATCCTTGAATAATTTCAGTTTTTCCTCGCATTTTTGTTTCAGGCTGTGAAAGTTTTCCTGATGTGCATCGCCTAAGTTGGTAAAAATTCCTATCGTCGGACAAATTATCGGTTGCAAATTTTCCATTTCGTGCGGTTCGGAGATTCCTGCTTCAAAAATACCCAGTTGCGTATTTTCATTCATCGCCCAGACCGAAAGCGGCACACCGATTTGCGAATTATAACTTCGCGGCGAGCGAACGATGGAGAAATCTGCATGCAAAAGCTGGTACAACCATTCCTTTACCACGGTTTTACCGTTACTGCCCGTAATACCGATAACCGGAATCTGAAAAGAGTTGCGATGAGCTACAGCTAATTTTTGCAAAGCAGCCAAAGTATCGTCAACCTGCAAAAAAACGGCTCCCGGAAGCTCCTTGAATTCAGGGAGTATTTCACTCACAGCAAAGTACCGTAAATTCTGCCGGTAAAGTTCGGTTATGTAACGATGACCATCGTTGCGTTTGGTACGAATGGCGAAAAACAAACTTTCGGACGGAAACGAAAGCGTACGGCTGTCGGTAAGCAACCAGTTAATATCAACATACGGGAATTTTCCGTTTGCTCCAATCGATTGAGCAATTTTATTCAGCTTCATTTTTTAATATTTTATCCGGCAAACCATTCCTTCGGTGGTTGTCAGTATACATTCTTTTTTATATAACGGCGTAATGGTATTGATAATGGAATTTCCAATTTTATGTCGCCATAAAACCTTTCCATCTTTCGCATTAACACCGAGCAATAAACCGTTTTTTGTTCCGAAAACTATTATTCCATCCCTTTCTATCGGCATACTCGCATTGTGGTCGTACCCAAAGGCGGCATCGGTTTTCCATATAATTTCAGGAAAATCGGCGAAAGCATCGAGCGCCACCACACTGTCGTTCATGCAGCGGCTGAAAACAGTTTTCCCATCTTCGGATAATCCCACAGTTTCACGCACTTCATGCTGATTGGTACGCCACACTACTTTTCCCGTTTCAACATCAAGCGCCGTCCAGTAACGATCGGGAGCTGTGATAAAGACTTTTCCATCAGCAACCACAGGAACCACAGCAGCCGGCGAAAAGTGCATACGGGTCTGGCCGTTATTCCATTTCCACGACAAAGTTCCGTTTTTCACGTTTAAAGCATAAAAATTGGTGTCCCATGCCCCGAACATCACTTTTCCGTTTGCAACAACAGCACGCGTTTCAACGTAATTTTTGAGTTGATTAAATGTCCAGAGCGCTTTGCCTGTGGACAAATCGAACGCGCGGAAACAACCGTCGCTTCCGCCGATATAAACCGTATCATTTTGAATCAACGGACAACCCATAACAGCTTTGGTGGTGGAAAATTTCCAGATTTGTTTTCCCGTTTTTGTTTCGAGGCAATAGATATTCCCATCGGTAGAACCGAAAACAACCTTGTTTTTGCTTACGGCAGGCGACGAGATAATCCGGCTACCAGTTTTAAACTTCCAAGCTGGTTTACCCGAATTAAGTTGTACACAATGAAAAAAGCCCAAATCGTCGCCATAAAAAACACTGTTATCCTGAACTGCCGGAGTGGTATAAATAGCCACACGCGAATCCAAACGCCAGATTTCGCGAACATTTTTATAACTTTCGTTGACCTGATACGAAGGTCGTAGCGATAAATCAGGCTGATCGTATTCTTTTTGTTCAACCGGAACCGATAACCAATGACGTTCGGGTTGCGCTATTTTTTTCTCGAAAACATGTATCGAATCGGAAATGGTGTAAAGCGAATAACCGCCTGTCGAATCTTTTGCCCTGAGCGTGGAGCGATTAATTATACCCGGAATCTGATCATAATTCAACAATGAATTGCGGTGATAATGACCGCCCAACACAATCTGCACATTGTATTTTCGCAACACATCCGTCATATCGTACCAGTTATCTACATCGCCCGTCTGCAAAGGATAATGCGTTACGGCTATGACAGGGATATTTGTTTCGGATCCGGCAAGTTCAGCATTTACCCAGTCGATATCCTGCGGTGCAATATGTCCATCGCCCATTTTGATAATAGGCCCTGTGGCAAATCCAATGAATTTGAACCCTTTATGCGTGAATGTAAATTTATCAGCGCCAAATACTCTCAGAAAATCGGTAGCGCCCGATTCACTCCATTTTAGTTCATGGTTTCCTACTGTAATGTAATAAGGAATATGAAGTCCGTCCAACAGCGACTTTGCTTTTTGCAATGAAGCCAAGTCACCCGATTCGGTCACATCGCCCGAAACAATTACAAAATCGATATTTTGCAAAGCATTTACATCGTTCACTGCATTTTGCAAATCTTCCGCCGGTTGCTGATTGTCCATTTGAACATGCAAATCGGTAAACAACGCAAAACGAAAGGTATCTGACGCATAAACCGCAGAAAAACAAAGCAATAAACCTATAAATAATATAACTTTCCTCACTATTTTACTTTATAAATTAATCAGTCACAAAGATACAATATTCAATTTTATTAATCGGAATTTGATATTGAAAAAACGAAATCAAAAAAGGTCATTCCGGTTTCGGAATGACCTTTTTATGTTATCTGAAAAAAACCTCAGTTGAGCATTGGTGGCCTTATGTGAGAAAAGTAAGTAAGAAAAAGAGAATTCATTTGTTTTTCTAATACATTGGCATTTCAACCAAATAAATTTTTATAATGACTATCAGTTAGATTGCCGAGAACTTTATATCTCGATATAATATAACAGAACTGAAAATTATTTGTATAGTTCTGCGCAAAATTACGCAGGTTTGAGTAGCATAATTGAAATAGATGAGCTTTGACAATAATTGTTATATATTTGTTGTAAACAATTAACTGTCAACCCATCGTTGCAAACGGTGGGGAGTGAGAGAGCTTTAGAATGTAACGAATCCGGCAGGAAAATGGCGTTTGTTGCCAGATTTGTTGTGTTTTTAAATTTCAGCAAATTGATATATCAGAGATGTAATTATTTACTTTTTGAATAGAAAAATAAATCGCTTAAATTTGGTTACTGCATGAATGATTACAATAAGAAAAAAAAGACGTCCGACAATATGATGAAATATTATGAATGAGCCATTGAATCCAATTACAAATAACAATACACTTGATAACATTAATATAAACCCTAAGATTGTCAATGCAGTTATTTTATTCTTCTGAATAACTCTCCACTTTGTAAATGATTTAGTGAGTCGCCAATGCTGTGCTATATGTATTATCATTAACAGAAGCCACATCAAAGCCCCAATACAGTGGGGTGAAGTCCAGCTCCTACCGGTTTCATTTAGACCAGCAATACCTAAAAATAATAAAATGTCAATGATTATTTTGGCTTGTTTTGACAGGAAGAATTTTTTCATTTGGCCTTGTCAATTGTGGTAAATACCCCGTGAGGACAAACTTTTACACATTTTTTGCAGCCAATGCAACTTTCGTGATTCTCAATTACAAC
>JAJFVH010000117.1 GCA_021371875.1 Bacteroidales bacterium | reverse complement strand
AAGTACATGACAAAAAAATAATAGGAACGCGGATAAAGCGGATAACACGGATGTTAGCTGATTTATAGTTATCAATGAAACGGATTAAATCCTGATTATATTTACTAGGTAAATGACGGATGATCGGTCACGGTTGAAAATTAGCTGACTTCGCTTGTGAAGTTTAAATCTGTTATTGAATCCGGAATATTTCAACCGCGCTAATCAGTTTAATCCGACTTATCCGCGTTCCTATTCTTACAAATTATTGTGGCAATTATTTAATTTCCTGCATAATACATTTTTTGTCATGTGCTAAATAATACAATTCTTTTTTGAAGTTGATATTTTTATTTTTACAGGCTAATCTTCTTCGCTTTTGGCGGTCGCCTTAACATGTAATTTCATTCTCCTTTCTTTGCTTTTCCCGCTCTTAATTCCTTCACTTCGTTTATTTGAAAGATAAGGCGCTAACTGTCCCCGAAAGCTGAAATCAATGCCCGTATAAAATCATTATCTATCGTTTTAGAAATCATCTCCGATCGTTTTGGAAAACATCTCCGATCGTTTTAAAAATCATCTCCGATCGTCTTGGAAAACATCTCCGATAGTTTTGAAAAACGATAAAGATGATTTGTCCAAACGCGATACTGACGATTTTTTAATATCAACATAATTCATAAAAAGAAACGGGTAATTGAAGTGTGTTTTCAATTACCCGTAACTCTTTTAGAATATATTAATTTGTTTATAGTTTTTCACGTTCAATATATTCCCATTTAAGTTCTGTATTAACCCGCTGATACTTATATACGTAATTTGTTGTAGTTACACCATCGTAAATTGCCGTGGTAACATAACAATAAACGTCGATACCACTTACCTGAGGCTGGGCATCGGGATATTTAAGAGTTAAATAGAGAGCTAAACCTTCTTGCGTACGTTGTGTCATGTATGCTTCTTTTTCTTCAGCTGTAGTAAGGGCGGCATAAGAAGGATCTTTTAACCGGTCTGACTCGCGCAATGATATATTGCCATAATAAGCCGCAAAACCATAATAATATTCGGACTGCAAACTTGTTCCATAATATCCGAGCAATGCAGGTGTAGTCTGACCTTGGTGTTCCTTTACATAATTTACTACCAACATGTAATCATCCGTATTTGCCGTACCTTTTTTCATTGTTACACGAATTGTCGGATCAAATACCCAACCTGATACGTTCCAACCAGAAAATACAAATTGTTCGGTTTTGGTTTCAACTAACGATACCGGCGACCAAACCCCACTTTTCAATATGTATTCGTCTGCA
Organism: Bacteroidales bacterium; assembly: GCA_021371875.1. Lineage (GTDB taxonomy): Bacteria > Bacteroidota > Bacteroidia > Bacteroidales > Paludibacteraceae > Paludibacter. The sequence goes on along the minus strand of JAJFVH010000117.1, from coordinate 24,562 downwards.
TTATTAGCGGTTGCACTTGCTTTAAACACTACCACTTTTGTATTTCCTTCCTGCGCATAAGGATATTTGATTTTTAATAAAGCAGGGATATAATTAGGTGCAGTTGTAGCTGACAATGAGCTTACTCCCATATTTGTATAATCTTCGGCAGTAAGTTGATAGTACGATTTCGTCACTAAACTCCAGGCTCCATTCTCAAATTTATAATAAGCAAATCTTGTTTCAGTCGTCGGAGCAGCTGTAGCAATAGTGTTGTAAGCAATTTTAATATTATCAATTTGATAAGTTGTAGTTTTTAATGGAGGATTTGCAGCATTACCATTTCCACTGTATTTGAAGGCAACGTAAACTTTTTTACCTGTATAGGCTGCAAAATTCATATTGCCGGCAGTTGCCAAAGTCCCGTATCCGCTAACCGGAGTTTGTGGGAGTGTAAAGTTTGATGTGATATCCGTCCATGTGGCAGTACTTATTCCTGCTTCGGTACCATTATAATTCTCAGAAACAAGTACGGTCAAACAATCGGCATTATAATAACCTACGGTTACATCAAATTTAAAAGTTGCTTTATTGGTTGCCGACAAGTCTATTTTATTAGTGATAAGCCATGCTACGTTTTCAGCGCCCGAGTTATTAGAAGTTACTTGTGCGTATTTGTTGCTATTAAAAGTCCGGCATTGCCATACAATTGCCCCCTTAACATCTTTGTTGATAACATAGGATGTAGTAGGGACAGCTACCCCGCTTCCGGCAGTATATGCTTCAAAATCATCCGCGAACGAAATAACTTCCACTTCAGAAGAAGTCGGTTCCGTTGCAGAATATTCATATTCAACTACTTTAATATCGCCTTCGATAGCTTTAGGATATTTTGTGCTTAACAGATTTGGTATAATTGTAGCGGGCGATTTTTGCGGAGTTAATGCTTTTACGTTTGCAATTCCCCAAACCGACAAATAATCGCTTGCTGACAATGCGTAATATCCCATTGTTCCGGCTTTATAGTTGTAAGTAATTTTCGCAGCAGAACCTTTATTTGCCCCAATATATTTGGTTTTAAGCAAATAAGGAATAGCAACCGATGCAGGTGCATTAACTGAAAACACTTTATTTGAACTCAGTAAGTTTGCCATTACCGAATCACCAGCAATTTTGTTGGCCTTAAGCGCCGAGGCAATAGTCGAAAAATCACTATCAGTAATTTTATATTCGTAAGTCTTAACTTCAGTCGATTGAGTAAGCTCATCGAGGTTCTCGAAGTTTTTCATATAATCGCAGGACGAAAAAAACAAGGCTGCAATTATGGTTGTAAGAAATATTTTCTTTTTCATTTTTATTGCTTTAAAATGGTTTGATAATAGATTAAAAACGTACTTTTAGAGAAATAGAGTAAGTTCTCCCGAATCCATACATAACTGAAACACCATTTTTCCATTCATCCGGGTCGGATGTTGTTGGCGTTAAATCTTGTGCATCGGCAATGTAAACCTGATCTAAAAGGTTTTCGATGTTTCCGAAAAGAGTTGCATCCAATCCATTGATTTTAAATTTGTAATTTGCATTAAAATCAAGTACACCGGCATCGGGTATCATCCATGGTGTTACATAAGTTGTTTCTCCCGAATTTGCTGCGATACTGAAATTGGCATAATTACGCCCATAGAAAGTATAGTCCAAACCGGCAGAAAAATCTTTTAAGAATTTATATTTGGCGCCAATGGCAAAAGTAGTTTGTGCCGAATTACCAACTTTCACTCCTTTCATATTCATTATTACATGGGCGTGATCGGCAGAATGCATCTCGATAATATTTCCGTTTTTATCTTTAGTAGAACCTGCGCTATTAACAGGTTGACCATCCTTATTGAACACATATCCGCTTGCGTTGTTGGTCCATTTCCAATCACCAATCGAAACCATTCCTTTAATTTCCAAATCTTTAATCGGTTTTGCCGTAAAGTCCAATTCTACACCCTGGTGAAGCGCATCTACACCCGTAAGATTTACGATACCATCATCCGAACTGGAACCAAATGTTTTAACCATAGTCTTATCCAACCAACTGGTACGGTATACATTTAAATTTGCTGTAAAATATTGCGATCTGAAACCATATCCTAATTCAGCCGAAAATACTTTTTCATTCACTGCATCTTCGTTCACTGCATTGCTGGTATGGATACTGGCAAAATATCCTCCGGACATAAAAGGAGCCCTTGAAATATAACCGACATTTGCAAAAACGTTATGGTTTTCATTAAGGTTATAATTTGCGCCTGTTTTAGCTGTATATCCAATAAAATTCTTAACAGGTGATTTAGCATTATCGTAATAAAACCTGTCAACTTTCCAATATGTACTGTTCGAGACAGAACCTGACACAAACACATTCAATTTATCTTTCGTGTATTCAGCCTGACTGAAAACACCTTCCTGAACTACGTAACCTGTATTATCGCGGTAAACAATATCCCCGACTTGCAATTTTTCGTTTACATAGCTGGGAACACCTGCATTCGAGGAGTTTTTTACATTAGCCCTGGATGGATCAATGTAAAAATCACCGCCCATAAGATCAATAATAACAGCATCGTGCATACCTGCATAATATCTTAAATCGATACCTGCGTTAAAATCAATATTCTTTGATAATTTGGTATTATATGTCGACAATAATCCTAACCAATTATGATTGTTGCGCGAACTTGTTATTACAGCCTGTGAGCCGTTTGGATTTTCGGCATTTTCTCTCTGAAGTTTACCATAGTCCATATATCCATCAACAGTTCTGTAAGTATCGTTTAATTTTCCGGTAGCACTGTTTGTTCCATATAGTAAAGAGCTGTTATTTCCTCTCCAGGCATAACCGCCACCGTCGCCAATTGACATATACAAAGCCGATGATAAACTTTGTTTATCATCGATAGTCCAAAAATGATTTAATGATAACTGAGGTTTATGATAGTAATTGTAATTACCTGTTTTTTGCTGACCGTTAGCATCAAAGCCATAGGTTGGGTTGTATCGATGTCCATCTTTTAAGTTTTCCCAGTCGCTAATCAATAGTTTATCTCCGTTATACCGTTGATTATGCCATTGCGGAGCTCCAAAGCCTGTAAATGATATCTGATGGTTATCATTGATAATTTTTGAAATATTTACAAAATATGAATATCCTTCAAATTGAGTTCCCTTGATATATCCATCTCCCCATGTTTTGGCTCCCAGGAATGTCATTGCCCAACCGTTATTTAAACCGGTTGAAACATCAAACGAGATTTTATTGTAACCATCATTCCCTACTGCATAAGAAATTGATCCGCCTTTTTTAGCATCGGTTGATTTTGTTACAATATTAATTGAACCACCAACCGAAGGCGCAGCCACTTTCGATGCTCCCAAACCACGTTGAACCTGCATAGAGCGGGTAACATCGCTCAGTCCTGCCCAATTTGACCAATAAACGCCTCCCCATTCCATATCATTCATAGGAACTCCGTTAATCATTACAGCAATATTAGCTGACTCAAATCCACGAAGGTTAACACGGGAATCACCAAAACCACCTCCTTGTTTCGTGGCATATACACCCGGAGTTGATTTTAAAATCTCAGGAAACTCCTGTGTACCAAGTTTCTCTTGAATATCTAAAGGTTCTATTACCGAAAGGGCAACTGGCGTTTTACGACGAATAGCGATTGACGAAGTAACAGTAACATCGTTCAGCCCGATAGCTTCACTTTCCAATTCAATGGTAAGTTTCTCGGAACTTTTGGTATCTAATTGTACTGTCTTTGTTTTGTATCCCACATAGGATACTGTTAATTCCTGTTTTCCGCTCGGAATTTTTAACAAGAAACTTCCATCTAACGATGTACTTACCCCTATCCCCGAAACCGGATGATATACGCTTACTCCTACAAGTGCTTCGTTGGTCGATTTGTCCACCACGATTCCTTTGATAGTACTTTGTGAATATGTTAATTGAGCTAACATAATCACAATCAAAAAAGAAAATACTTTCTTCATAAAGATGTTGAATTAATTAAACGTAGTTTTATTTTTGTTAGTAATTTGGACAAATATAAAGCTTTTATTGTTAATTCTTGTTACCTGAATATGAATATTTATCAACAGGTACTTAGATGTTTTTTTCTTTTTTTAAACATATAAATGATTGGTTATTTCGTTTAGTTACATATTGAAAACAAAAAACTGTTTTTATGAAATTAGTTTCCCTTTTTAAGCGTTTTTATTTATCAATCGAAACACCGCATGTTGATAAACCTAAATTCTCTTCAAACATGTTTTTAAACATGTAATTTATCTTTTTATCCTGAAATCGTAATTCATATTAAATATTTATGAAAAAAACAGGCAAAAAAACGGAGGATATGAAAATAAAACGAGGAAAGAGGTAAAATAAATTGAGACGACGGAATCAACGGTCACGACCGAAGAGAGTAATTCCGATTCCGTCAAGAGTATGAAAAATGAGTTGATCCTATTTTGCCGGAATCGGAATTCCGACATCCCGCTAACCATCTTTTTGCCGGAATCGGAATTCCGGCATCCCGAATATCACTCTTTCCAGCGTTTCAATTCACTGTACAGCCTTTGTACCGGCAAACCCATGACATTGAAATACGAACCGTTGATATGCTCAACACCTACGTAGCCAATCCATTCCTGCACACCGTAAGAACCTGCTTTATCATAAGGATTGAAGTTTTTAAGATAATAATCTATTTCGCTTTCGGTGAGTTTGGCAAAGCGGACTTCGGAAATAACATGAAAGGTTTTCCGACGCTTAAGCGTTGAAATACAAACGCCCGTAATCACTTGATGTGTTTTCCCTGACAGCATTTGGAGCATACGTTTTGCGTCGATTTCATCAACCGGCTTTCCCAATACCTTACCTTCGTGCCAGACTATGGTATCGGCCGTGATCAGTAAAGTGTTTTCCTCCATTTGATTTTTGTATGCATTTGCTTTCTTTTCAGCAATATACATGGGAATATCAACGCCAACTAATTGCGAAGGGAAATCTTCGTCAACATCAATTATTTCAACTTCGAACTGGAGATGAAGTCCATGCAGCAATTCCTGGCGACGTGGCGACTGTGAAGCGAGGATAATTTTATAATTATCAAGATTTTGCAATAATTTCATAAGGAAAGCGGGAATGAGTCTTTATTTTTATTCCAGTACTCAATTTTTTTATAATCGGGGAAATGAATAGGAACATTGATTGAAAATTCAAAATTGAGCGGAACATTTCCAATCTTTTTAAATCCATCATAACCATTAAAATTATCAGCCGAATGTTCCGAAAAAATCAAAGAGGGTCCTGCTTTCAGCCAAAACCAACCCAGTTTTATACCAACCTTGGGATTAATTGTGAAATAGGATGCCGGTCCTACTGACGAGTAATACGTATACTGGTATGGCATATACCAAACGCCCAGCGATGTATCGAATGTAAAAATGTCTTTTTTTATTCCATACAGCACATCGGCCGATGTCCAGAACCCGAAAAGCACCCAAATTGAACCTTCGAGAGCGTAATAAGTTTCAAAATTATTGTTTGAATCATTATAATAGTACAAGCTTAACTTCGGCGGAAACCCTGAAGCCAGATTTTCGGGGCCAGAGCCCATTGCAGCTCCTATCGAAAATTTATGATAAAATTCGTCGTAAATATTTTTTGATTGTACCGAATAAAAAACCGACAAAATACAAATTGTGAAAACTACTCTTTTCAGGCTCATAAGTTTATATTTTCATGCAAATCAGAAAAAACAGCTTGACCTAAGCCGTAAAAACGATGAAATATACTTCATTTTTATTACATGTAACGATCCTGTAAATTCTGTTATTCTGTCCGAAAACAATTTGTCAAAGCAGGATTATTTAACCATAAATAAATCAAAAAGGCTGAACCCGTAAGTCTTCGCCATTAGATAATAAAAAACCAGGCTGTACAAAACTCCGACCAACATAATAAACTTAACTAACGTTGATGCCTGATGGAATTGATATGGAGTTTTAGCAACCGAAATTAAGCAAACCAGGAGGATAAATGGCAAAACCAAACCTACCAGAATAAATCGCAAGGTTAAACTTCCTTCAAAATCTATTAAAAAATAATCGGCAAATAACAACGCTGAAATTGTAACGGCAATCAAAAAATACACAAATATCTTTGTTTTTTTTAAACCCCATTTAATAGGCATGGTTCTGCATTCCATTTCCCTATCGCCATGTTCGTCTTCCATGTCTTTAATAACTTCGCGAATCCAGGTGGTAAGAAATGAAAAAACGGCAAATCCACCTATCCAGCCATAAAACTCGGCGGGAATAGGAGTTTCGTAAACCAATCCGCCAAATTCTTTTTGCAACACGGCCAGTTCGGCAATTGCAACCAGCAGGACAGTAAGCCCAGCCACAAACGAAACAATAAGATTTCCGGTAAGGAACTGCCGTTTGTAACTTGCAGAGTAAAACCACAAAAGACCCGGAACTACAATAAAAATAAATGCCAGTGTAAAACTGTGGGTCATATAAGCCAGTACTAAACCTGCCAACACCCCTATGCCGGTAAGAATCTGGTGCAAAAGCATTGCAGTTCGCTTTGAAACATCCCTGCCAATTATGAGTTTTCCCGGACGATTGATCGCATCAATTTTAGCATCGAAATAATCATTAAGCACATAACCGCCCGCAGCAATAAATACGGTTGCAATTATTAATAAAATTAAATAAATATGATCCTGGCCGATTTCGAATCCATATTTCTGAAGGATGGGCAACAAAATCGCCTGTCGCATCATAAACTGAACAAATGCGATGAAAATGAGATTTTGAACACGAATTAATTTCAGAAAATGCATTATAAATCTATTTTGTAACCTGATTGGGGGAAATCGTATCTAAATGAAAGAACGAAATTACTAAATATATCCGAATATATACCTTGTTTCAACATGATTTTTTTTATGAAGTAATTAAAAGGATATAATGTTGCAGTTGTAATTTCTGTCCTTATCGCATCAAAAAACCTTATATACAAGCATATTAAGAAAAGAAAAGATCAAATGTTTGGTTCAATCCCGACAAAAAAAAGGCGCCCAACTATAATTGAACACCTTGAATATCTTAAAAAGAAAAAACCGCACTGCCATTAGTTGAGAAAACTCCTATAAATAGGATTTGAGGTGTCGGTTTTCTTTGTAATCTGCCGTTCCGATACTATCGGAATACCCTGAGGCGCAGCCCGCCATTAAAAACCCACATGACTCGTTAATTTTTTAACGTTGAGTTTTCCAATCTCAGAACAATGCGGTTCGTTTCTTATGATGCAAATATACGACTATTATTTTGTAATAATATGGCTCTATCCAAATTTTTAGTGTTAAATATGCAATTCATAGCCAATTTTAAATATATGTCTGTCAAAAAGAAAAAACTGTCGATAAAATTTCGTAATATGAAAGAATATTTCTATTTTTGTCGAACCAAAAAATCAAAATTAACAAATTAAGAAATTTTACAACAATTTTATGTCGAATAAAAAAGATAATAAACCCGGTGAATTAGAAAATGTTGAACATGTTTTAAGTACCTCAGAAGCTTTCATTGAAAAATATCAAAAACAGATAATATTCGCTGTTGCTGCGGTTGTCTTAATTGTTTTGGCTGTTTTGGCATTCCAAAATTTTTACATAGAACCACGTGAAACTGAGGCCGAAAACGAAATGGGCAAGGCACAGGCTTTTTTTGCTGTCGATTCGTTTAAAGTCGCTCTTGACGGTAACGGAAGAGACTTCATGGGGTTTAAAGAAATTGTTTCGGAATACGGAATCACTTCTTCAGGAAATTTAGCTGCTGCCTATGCCGGAATTTGTTATTACAAATTGGGTCAGTACGACAACGCTATTAAATATCTTTCCCAATTCGATGGCAAAGATACCTATTTTACTACATCTGTTATCGGTTTAATTGGCGACTGTTATGTTGAACTGGGCGAAACCTCTAAAGCGCTGGATTATTTCAATAAAGCTGCCGGAACCGAAAACGAAGTATTAAGCCCCGTTTATCTGAAAAAAGCAGGGATTGTGTATGAATCGTTAAAGCAGCCCGATAAAGCGCTTAAAGCTTACACCGAAATCAAAGATAATTATCCCAAAAGCAACGAAGCCGCCGACATTGACAAATATATTGCAAAAATTCAAAAATAAAAAATAAAATTGCACAGCTATAAAGCTACTTCATAACGGAGTAGCTTTTTTAGTTCGTTGCGCTTAATTCAGATGATTCTACACAAAAAAAATAACAATAAACTTAAAAAATAAATTGAATGGCTACCCAATATCAAAATCTGTCGGAATACAATCCGGACAAAATGCCGGCTAAAGAAACCGTAGCAAAACAACAATATGCCATTGCCGTGGCAGACTGGAATCCGCAAATCACCCACAGTCTTCTGAAAGGAGCTGTTAATACACTTATAAACAATGGCGTAAAACTTAACAATATTAATATTGTTCATGTACCGGGAACATTTGAACTGACTTACGCTGCCAAAGAATTTGTGAATGATTACCTTTGTGTAATTGAAAACCGGAAAATTCAGAAATATTCGGCGGTCATTGTGCTCGGTTGTGTAATTCAGGGTGAAACACCTCACTTCGATTTCGTATGTCAGGGTGTAACTTATGGAATTGCAAAATTAAATACACGTACTGAAAATTGTCCGGTAATTTTCGGAGTTCTCACTACTAACACCTTACAACAAGCGTTGGAAAGAGCAGGAGGAATTCATGGAAATAAAGGCGTGGAAGCGGCTATTACAGCCATAAAAATGGCCAATATTGTTTGGTAGTTTAAGAAAAAAGCTTACCTTTGCACCGCTTTAGAAAATCCATAGGGCAGTTACCAGAGTGGCCAAATGGGGCTGACTGTAACTCAGCTGTCTTTCGACTTCGGTGGTTCGAATCCATCACTGCCCACAACCCTTCACAGCCTCCCCAAAGGGGGGAATAAGAAGGTAGTTTAAATTGCGGAAGTAGCTCAGTCGATAGAGCATTAGCCTTCCAAGCTGAGGGTCGCGGGTTTGAGTCCCGTCTTCCGCTCTCAAAATAAAAAAAGGAACCGACAGTGAACTGTCAGTTCCTTTTTTTCATTTTGCTGAGATTTTACTGTCCCCGACTACTTATAATTCAAACTCCTCTCCTGCCGCCGGAATTTCTATGTTACGGTAACCTTCAATTTCAAGTTGTTCCCTGTAAAACTTCTGAACTTCATATTCTCCATGCACAAGAAAAATTTGTTTTATTTCTTCTTTATCCTGGCATCCGAGAAAATCGATCATTTCGTGATAATCGCCATGCCCTGAGAAAGCCTCAATTTTAGCAATTTTAGCATTTACTTCATGCATTTCACCAAAAATAGATATAAATCTCAGCCCGGGTTCCTGAATTCGCGCGCCAAGCGACGTGGGAGAACAATAACCTACGATTAAAATCGTATTTCGCCAGTTAGAAACATTGTTTGCCACATGATGTTTGATACGTCCGGCTTCCAGCATGCCCGACGATGAAATAATGATGCAGGGACGTTGATAATCATTGAGCGCTTTAGATTCGTCCACCTTTTTGATATAATGAAGCGAGTTGAACCCAAACGGATCGGGATCGGTTTTAAGCACCTGCTTCACTTCTTCGTTCATACCATCAGTATGCATGCGAAAAATGTCGGTTGCATTTACCGATAACGGACTATCGACAAATACTTCAATATGTGGAAGTTTACCCTCGTTATATAATTTATTCAACACAAAAATAATTTCCTGTGTTCGACCAATCGAGAAGGAAGGAATTATGAGCTTGCCGGCTTTATCGACACAAGTTTCGATGACGATTTTCAATAAATCATCTTCACTTTCATTTTCGGCAGGATGCAAACGGTCTCCGTAAGTCGATTCGGTAATCAGGTAATCACACTGCGGAAATACACCCGGCGGCCGTAGAATCCTGTTTTGGGGACGCCCGATATCGCCGGTATAAGCCAAATGTTTCTTTTGCCCGTTTTCAATAATTTCGAGGTTTACCACTGAACTCCCCAGCATGTGTCCGGAGTTGGTAAATTTCACGTTTATTTTGTCGTTGATGTAAAAACGACGGTCGTACGCTACGCCAATAAACAACTTCATACATTGTTCGGCATCTTCGATACTGTAGATCGGTTCAACCGGCGACTGGTTATTGCGTGCACGTTTTTTATTAAACCATTTCACATCTAATTCCTGTATATGCCCGCTATCCGCCAGCATGATAGAGCACAAATCGCGTGTTGCATTAGTACAAATCACCGAACCGCGGAAACCAAGCTTGTACATATAAGGTATTAAACCCGTATGATCGATATGAGCATGTGAAAGAATCAGATGGTCAATTTCCTCAGGATTGAAACCCAGGTTCCGGTTCATAGCGTCGGTTTCAAGTCCTTTTCCCTGAAACATGCCACAATCGAGTAATATTTTCTTACCATCATCAGTGGTTATCAAATGTTTGCTTCCTGTAACTTCGCGTGCAGCTCCGATAAATTTGATTTTCATTGTATAATTCTTTAATATAAATCCCCGAAAAAATCAGTATCGCAAAACTAATTATTTCGTTTGGAATATCCTATTTATTTATTGAAAATCTTACTCGCAGTATGAAATCCGATTCCGGCACACCTGATTCATTGTTGTTTATTTCAATTATATTATTAATATCTTTGTATTTCAGCAGTAAGTAAATTCCTTTATGAGACATAAAGAATAAAACCATCATCATTTCAATCCATTTTATCTAAATCTACACAAGAAAATTTAATGAAAATTGATTATCTTTGCACTCCAATTATCTGAACGATAATTATAATATCTAAAATTGTAAAAAAATATATGGCAAAAGAACTTACTATGAGGAGCGAAAACTACTCGCAATGGTACAACGATTTGGTAATTAAAGCTGATCTGGCCGAGAACTCGGCTGTGCGGGGATGTATGGTGATTAAACCTTACGGCTACGCTATCTGGGAAAAAATACAGGCCGAACTCGACCGCATGTTCAAGGAAACCGGACACGTGAACGCGTATTTCCCGTTGTTTATCCCTAAATCGTTCCTGAGCAAAGAGGCCGAACATGTCGAAGGTTTTGCCAAAGAATGTGCCGTGGTAACCCACCACCGCCTGAAAGCCGATCCCAACGGAACGGGATTGATTGTCGATCCCGAAGCTAAACTGGAAGAAGAACTGGTTGTTCGCCCTACCTCCGAAACCATTATATGGAATACTTATAAAAACTGGATTCAGTCGTATCGCGACCTGCCTATTCTGGTGAATCAATGGGCCAATGTAGTTCGTTGGGAAATGCGTACACGTTTGTTTTTGCGTACCACCGAATTTTTGTGGCAGGAAGGCCACACGGCACATGCCACCGAAGCCGAAGCATTGGAAGAAACCCGCAAGATTCTGGATATTTATGCCGATTTTGCCGAACGATTTATGGCTGTCCCGGTATTGAAAGGTGTTAAATCGGCTAACGAACGCTTTGCAGGAGCTATTGAAACATTTTGTATTGAAGCTTTAATGCAGGACGGAAAAGCTTTACAGGCAGGAACCTCGCACTTCTTAGGTCAAAACTTTGCCAAAGCTTTCGACGTGACTTTCGTGGACAAAAGTAACAAACTGGATTATGTGTGGGCTTCGTCGTGGGGCGTTTCCACCCGCCTGATGGGCGCCTTGATTATGACCCACTCCGACGACAACGGGTTGGTACTCCCTCCTAACCTCGCTCCGTTTCAGGTGGTGATTGTGCCCATCTACAAAAACGAAGAACAACTGGCCGCGATTGTAACAAAAGTTGATGAAATTATTCCTAAACTGAAAGCACTTGGCATAACAGTGAAATACGACGACAATGACAATAAAAAACCAGGGTGGAAATTTGCAGAATATGAATTGAAAGGTGTTCCTGTACGCCTTGCCATGGGAGCTCGTGATCTGGAAAATGGCACTGTGGAAGTTGCCCGTCGCGATAATCTGACCAAAGAAACCGTGTCAATTGAAGGAATTGAAATTTATATCGCCCAATTGCTTAAAGATATCCAGGCTAACATTTTCAAGAAAGCTTACGATTACCGCGCTTCTGTGACCCGCGAAGTGAATTCGTACGACGAATTCAAAGTAGAAATAGAGAAAGGTGGATTTCTGCTATGTCACTGGGATGGAACGCCCGAAACAGAGGAACTCATCAAGGAAGAAACCAAAGCCACCATTCGCTGCATTCCGTTGAATGGCGACACCACTCCGGGTGTGTGTATGGTAACCGGTAAACCATCGGCACAACGCGTGGTATTTGCAAGGGCTTATTAATCCCGTAGACATCACACCCAAGTTTCTCTCTCCAGATGAGATGAGAGGGGGGAAAAAGAGGAATTTGTGGAGTGGAATTTGAGAAACCTATATACACAATACGCGTCAAACCGTTTCTTTCACGGTTTGACGCGTATTGTAATGAAATAGAAGTTGCCAAGGAAATCCAGCATTTTCAACCTGAAAAATAACAACAGACAGGAAATAACCGCCGTTATTCCTTGATTTCAATGCTTTGTCGATAGCGATTTCGGAGAACCTTTCCACGAACATCCCAAACAATACACGATACTCAAATCAAAGCCTTCCAATGATTCTTCGGTATGAATCGGCTCAACTTCAAAATTTTCGTTGACAGTAACAACCATCGAATCCCCTTTTTCGTTTAGCACTCTGAAACAGTTTATTTTACATTGCGGACAATTCGGTTTTTTCGTTTTCAATTTTTCATTTGTGTTTTTACTCATCATTTTTATCTTCTGCAGCAACTTCACTATTTACATCATCGTCCTCATCATCTATAACCACTGTTTGTTCTACAATTTTATTATTCTCGGCTATTACCTGAATTTTTACAGTGTCAACAGTTGATAAATTATAAATTTCTTTCACTTCATCGTCTTCAAAACGCAGAATACGACCGGGAAATAATTTTAACCAGTTCAAATTGTGTGTGGCTATTACAACTGTCGTTCCTGATTTACATATTTTGTAAAGCAATTCTATCAATTCTTTTCCTGTTTCGGGATCGAGATTTCCGGTCGGTTCATCGGCAAGTATCATTTCGGGCGAATTCAGTAAAGCACGCGCAATAACGATACGCTGTTGCTCACCTCCCGAAAGCTCATGGGGCATTTTATAGCCTTTGTTAGCCATATTTACTTGTTTTAATACGCCTAAAATCTGTTCGTCGATAAGTTCTTTATCTTTCCATCCTGTAGCCCGAAGCACAAACTCCAGATTGGCATTGACTGTACGGTCGGTCAACAATTGAAAATCCTGAAATACAATGCCTATTTTGCGTCGAAGATAAGGTATATCGGCATCTTTTAACGCCGTTAGATCGTATCCCAACACTCCTGCAACGCCTGACTGAACCGGAACTTCGCCATAAAAAGATTTAAGTAACGAACTTTTACCGCTTCCTACTTTCCCCAACAAATAAATAAATTCCCCACTATGAACTTCGAGTTGTACATTTTTTAAAACCAACAACTCCCGTTGATAAATATCGACATCAACGTATTTAATTAAAAGTTTTTTTTCCATAGACCAATAAATTTCAGTTTTGAGGAATTATTATTTATGACGTTTTTTCAGTTCGCGACCTAAATCGTCGAGCGAATATCCTTTGGAGGTAAGCAAAACAATCAGGTGATACATTAAGTCGGAAGCTTCGTAAAGAAATCCCTCTTCGGTACCGTTTGTAGCTTCAATTACAGTTTCGACAGCCTCCTCGCCTACTTTCTGGGCCATCCGGTTGATTCCTTTTTTAAAAAGCGAAGTAGTATATGAACCTTCAGGCATTTCTTTAAACCGAACCTGAATAAATTTTTGCAGAAAATTCAGAAAGGCAAAATCCCCTTCGTTGGTTTCGCCCCAGCACGTATCCGTTCCGGTATGACATACGGGACCAACGGGGCGGACTTTAATCAATAAAGTATCGTTATCGCAATCGGGAGTAATCGAAACTAAATTTAAAAAATTTCCACTTTCTTCTCCTTTTGTCCACAACCTATTTTTTGTCCGGCTAAAGAAAGTTACTTTCCCCGATTCCTGTGTTTTGGCAAGCGCCTCTTCGTTCATATATCCGAGCATCAGCACTTTTGATGTCAGTTCGTCCTGAATAATTGCGGGTACCAAACCACCGGATTTTTGAAAATCTATATTCATATTAAAATAGTTTTATCATTTTGTCATAACAATGTGCGAAAATACGAAAAATCAGCCAGAATCACAATTAAATCTGAAAGTCATTGGATGACTGACATCAGATTGATCAAATAACTGGAAGCAAAAAATCCCGGAAAATTTCATTGAAACGATCCGGGATTCTGCATGATTTAAATCAAATTAATTTTCAGGGCTTTGCACTGTTCTCTCATTTCGTCGGGCCAAATACTTGCCTGGATTTCTCCGATATGTGCTTTACGAAGAAAAAACATACATAAGCGGGATTGACCGATTCCACCACCGACAGAAAGCGGCAAGGTATCTTCCATTAAGCGTTTATGAAAATACATTTCGAGCCGTTCCTTTTTATTTTCGAGTTCAAGCTGGCGAAGTAATGCCGATTTATCAACGCGAATACCCATTGATGAAATTTCGAAGGCAATTTCCAACACCGGATTCCAAAGAATAATATCTCCGTTCAGACCGGGTAATCCGTTTTCGGCAATTGTTGACCAATCGTCATAATCAGGTGCACGTCCATCATGTTTTTTCCCATCGCCAAGCGCCCCGCCAATGCCGATAATGAAAATAGCTTTGTGCTTTTTGGCAAATGCCGTTTCGCGTTCTTTTGGCGTTTTGTCAGGATACAACAAACGAAGTTCCTCGGCATGTATAAACGTGATTTCGAGAGGTAAGCAAGGTTTGATATCCGGAAAACTTTCCGAAACGAGATATTCTGTACGTAAAAGTGTTGCATAAATGCGACGAACAATCATTTTCAGGAATTCAATATTACGTTCTTCGGCCGACATAACACGTTCCCAATCCCATTGATCCACGTAAAGCGAATGTATGTTGCCAAGTTCCTCATCGGCTCTGATAGCGTTCATGTCGGTATAAATGCCGTAACCGTTTTCAATACCGTAATCGCCCAAAGTAAGGCGTTTCCATTTTGCCAATGAATGTACGACTTCGGCACGAGCGTCACCCATATCCATAATTGGGAAATTGACCGCACGTTCGATTCCGTTCAAATCATCGTTGATCCCTGTACCGCGAAGTACAAAAAGAGGCGCTGTAACACGGCGGAGCCTCAACTCGGCAGATAGATTAGATTGAAAAAAGTCTTTGATTTTAGTAATCCCCAACTCTGTTTGCTGCAAGTTTAATACGGGATTATAATTTTTTGGTTTAAATAAATAACTCATAAAAGGGATTTTTACAATTTTGTTTGAAATTGAGCGCAAAGATAATCATTTTGTAATACACAAAAACATAAATCATATCATTTGTTTGCGTTATTATTTCATTCAGATAAAAAAGCGCCATTTTTCTTTCCGAAAAATGGCGCTTTTTTATTAAAGAACTAAGAATTATTTCTTTCTCTTTCGTTCATAATAAACGAAAGAGTACGGATACGGATTTTTTTCGTCGGCCGGGAAATCCTCCCGGGAAATCTCAATCCATTTAGAGAAATTGATTTTCGGGAAAAACACATCAGCAGGAAATTCGGCATGAACCCATGTAATATACATTGAATCAGCTTTATCCAAACTTTGCCGGTAAACGGAGGCTCCACCGATAATAAACACCTGACACTCATGTTCACAAAGGTCAAAAGCATCCTCGAGTGAATCCGCTTCAAAATAGCGTTTGTTTACTCCCTCAGACAGGACAGAAGTTAAAACAATATTTTTTCTGTTTGGAAGTGGTCCATTGGGTAAGCTTTCGTAAGTTCGTTTACCCATTAAAATAGCATGACCAGTAGTCAACTCTTTGAAATGCTTTAAGTCGGCTGGTAAATGCCAGGGTAACTTGTTTGATTTCCCGATGGCATAGTTATCAGCAACCGCAGCGATAATCGAAATTTTTGACATGATATTTACGATTTAAATTTACAATTTTCTTTCACATCAATTTTAAATCAGATGTAAAGGGGAATCGCTTTATATAAAATAATATTTTTTATAAATTTATCCAGAAGAACGGTAAAAATTTTTCAATCGTAAACAGACAGAACGGCAAAATTACAAAAAATTATGGATTTCAATATAAGTTAACCGTTAAACAAAGTATAAAATTGCACAATTTTCATTCATTGTGAACTCAAACAGCTACTTCACCTTTGATATGAGGGTACGGATCGTAACCTGTTAATTCAAAATCTTCGAATTTAAAATCGAAAATATTTTTCACCTGAGGATTTATAATCATTTTGGGGAGTGGACGAGGTTCACGGCTTAGCTGAAGTTTTACCTGCTCGAAATGATTGGTATAAATATGTGCGTCGCCCAATGTATGAACAAAATCGCCGGCTTTAAGCCCGGTAACCTGTGCCATCATTTGCAACAAAAGGGCATACGAAGCAATATTAAACGGTACGCCCAGAAAAATATCGGCACTTCGCTGATAAAGTTGCAGGCTCAGTTTGCCATCGGCAACATAAAACTGAAAAAAAGCATGGCATGGCGGCAAATTCATATTGGGAATATCGGCTACATTCCATGCACTGACAATGATGCGGCGCGAATCGGGATTATTTTTGATTGTATTTACAGCTTCGGTAATCTGATCGATATGTCCGCCGTTGTAATCGGGCCACGAGCGCCATTGGTAGCCATAAATATGACCTAAGTCGCCTTTTTCGTCAGCCCATTCGTTCCAAATCCGCACTCCGTTTTCCTGTAGATATTTCACGTTGGTATCGCCATTCAAAAACCAGAGAAGCTCATGAATAATTGATTTCAGGTGGAGTTTTTTGGTAGTGAGGCAAGGAAAACCATTTTCCATGTTAAATCGCATTTGATGTCCGAACACGCTGATAGTGCCTGTTCCCGTACGGTCTTCTTTCCGTGCGCCTTCAGTCATAACACGATTGAGTAAGTCGAGATATTGTTTCATTTTAAAATACTAATTACACTAATTTAATACGAATCATTAACCGATAATTATGATAAACAGTGGATTATGAAGCCTACTTATAAGTAGTTTTAACCACCCTGAATTCAGTCCGGCGATTGATTTGATTGGCTTTTTCCTGTAAATCAGGGCTCAGCTTTGTAATAAAAGCTTCATCTAAAACATCGTTTTCTTTCAGGAAAGGATTTTTCTGAACAGTTGCCGCATCTACCACAAAAGGTTTTTCCTCACCGTATCCAACCGATGAAAGTCGTGCCGGTGGAATACCTGCTGCAATAAGATAATCGACAACTGATTTAGCCCGTTTTTCCGACAAAATTTTGTTCGATTCGTTATTTCCGATAAAATCGGTATGAGCGCTGAGTTCAATGGTAATATTCGGATTGCTTGTCAACACGCCGATTAAATCCTGCAACCCTTTTTCAGAGGATGGAGTCAAATCCCATTTGCCGAATTCGTAGAAGATATTTTCGATTTGTATGGGTTTGTATATGGTAGATAACTGAAAATTCTGCGTGTATGATTTACTCGTTTTCTCGCCCATGGTCGAGAGTTTTCCTTCTTTATTCAGATAACCCCGGGCCGAAGCCATCATCACACATTCCATATTTTTATCAATTTTTATCCGGTAAGTACCGTCTTTTTTGGTTTGCACGCGCGCATTCAAGCCGGTATTACTCACTAACCGGACAATAGCCTCCGGAATCGGATTTAAAGTTTCATCAATCACTTTACCTTCTAAAATATATTCGTAAGCGGGAAGTTCAAAAGTCCATAAAGCATCATAACCTCTTGTTTCACCGCGGTTGGAAGTAAAAAAACCTTTTTCGGCGGCGCTTTCGAAAGTCATCCCGAAATCATCCGCATTCGAGTTAACAGGAATGCCCATGTTTTCAACAATCCAACCCTTGTCATTCCGTGGGGTTGCCTTAAAAATATCAAGTCCACCCAATCCAATATGCCCGTTAGAAGAAAAATAGAGTATCCCGTTCTGCCGGACTGTTGGAAACATTTCATCAGCAGGTGTATTTATTTCCGCTCCAAGATTTTCAATGGCTTTACATTCTCCTTTTTCGAGTTTTGCCATCCAGATATCTTTTCCGCCAAAACCTTTCGGGGCATCGGAAACAAAATAAATTGTTTCGCCATCGGGAGCAATAGCCGGATGACCCACAGAAATAGTGCTATCCTTGAAAATTGTAAGCTTTTTCGGTTCGCTCCAGGCGCCACCGGCACGGTTCGATACATAAATCTCAGTGGCGGATTCAGTGGCGGATTTTTGATTTGCGCGTGTGAAATACATGATGCTACCATCTGCCGAAAAAGCGCAGGCTCCGTTATCGGCAGCAGGATTGTTAATCTCGGTACTCAAAATCAACGGTTTTTCCCATTTACCTGCAGCATCTTTTCGTACCGTGTAAATATTATTGACCGGCAAGCCGGTTACTGCCGATCCTTTTTGTACCACTTTTTTATTGACAACCCTGTTTGATGTAAAAAACAAAATATCGGCATCGGCATTTAGAAACACGGGACTGAATGTATATGAACGCCGTACATTGAATGCATCGTATTTTTTTACAATATAACTATTTGGCTTATTTTTAAGGCTTTCTGTTTTTTCAGATAACTGAATTCCATTTTTCGCCAAGATATTTACCGAATCTTTTTTCAGGTAAAGTGCATAATTATTTACTGCATCCGGATATTTTGCGTTACGTTGCAAAACCTGTGCATAGCGCAAATAAATAATGCTGTCGGGGTATCCAAAGCGAATGGCATTTCTGTACATCTGTTCCGCGTTGTTGTAGTTCAATATACGGTAACATTCGGCCTGATTAAAAGCCACCTTGGCACGCAGAGTTTTATCTTTTGCCGGAATTTTCGAAAAAACTTTTTTATAACTTTCACCCGCAGCATAATATTCACCCATTTTAAACTGTTTATCAGCTTTATTAATGCGCGCTTTTAAACTGCATCCCTGAATAAGGAATACAGATAGCGTTGCGAGTAAGAGATATGTAAATTTTTTCAACATTTATTTTATTAATCAATTGTTTACTCGCCTTTCGGGCGTTCTTCACATCATGTTATTTGCCTTATCAACTAAGAATGTGCAGTACACGAATAATTTATATAACAACGAAGCTTATAATAAACATCTTATATAATTGCTTATTTGCATTTTCAATCCGTCTGACCGCTTAAAGCGGTCGGACGGTTATCGCAAGCAATCATTATTTTTACGTAAAAATCAGGCCGTTTATTATAGCGTTAAATCAATTCGTGAATCACCAATCCTGAACGTAATTTCGGTTCGAACCAGGTAGTTTTAGGTGGCATTATGTTTCCTGTATCGGCAATATTAATCAGTTGCTTCATCGAAACAGGATAAAGCGCCAGCGCCACACGCATTTCACCGTTATCCACACGACGTTTCAATTCACCCAGTCCACGGATTCCCCCCACGAAATCAATACGCTTATCACTCCGCAAGTCTTTGATACCAAGTACTTCATCCAAAATCAGGTTCGACGAAATAGTGACATCCAACACCCCGATCGGATCATTGTCGTTAAATGTTCCGGCTTTGGCTGTAAGTGAATACCACGAACCGGATAAATACAACGAGAAATTGTGTAATTTATTGGGTTTGTAAATTTCAGCGCCTGTTTTTTCTATTTCAAAATTCTTTGACAGTTTAGCAATGAACTCTTCATCGGACAGATTATTCAGGTCTTTTACCACCCGGTTGTAGTCGATAATGTTCAACTGATTATCGGGGAAACAAACCGCCATGAAGTAATTGTATTCTTCGTCGCCGGTATGGTTGGGGTTTTGCCGGCGCTTTTCGTTGCCCACCAAAGCTGCCGCTGCACTGCGGTGATGCCCGTCGGCAATATAAAGCGAAGGGATGGCGGCAAAAAGCTCGGTAATCCGTGCAATCGTTTTTTTATCATCAATAGTCCAGAAATGATGTCCGAAACCATCGCCAGGGGCTATGAAATCGTAAACCGGTTCGTTTTTAATTATCCCTGAAACAATGGCATCCAACTCATCCTGATGCGGATAGGCAAAAAATACCGGTTCTATATTGGCATTATTCACGCGAACGTGTTTCATGCGGTCTTCTTCTTTATCTCGACGGGTCAGTTCGTGTTTTTTGATATTACCTTTCATATAATCGTCGACATAAGCGCAAACTACCAAACCGTACTGTGTTCGGCCGTTCATGGTTTGTGCATACACATAATATTTTTCGGTATCGTCCTGTACCAGCCAACCTTCGTTTTTAAACCTGGTGAAATTTTCAACCGCTTTGTTATACACCTTTTCATCATGTTCGTCGGTTCCCGGCGCAAAGTCGATTTCGGGTTTGATAATGTGGTAAAGTGACATGGGATTGCCTTCGGCCTCGGTGCGGGCTTCTTCGGAATTCAATACATCATAAGGGCGGGATGCCACTTTTTCGACTAAGTTTTTTGGAGGACGAATGCCCTTAAACGGTTTAATTACAGCCATAATCGTGAGTTTACAAAGTTTGAAAGTTTATAAAGTTGAAAGTTGCAAAGGTACGGAAAATTTTTAAAAAAGCGGAGTGTAAAAATAATCAGCCTTAAATCGATTAACGTTTAAATAGTTTTTTCTATCTTTGAGGGCAACATTAAATTAAAATTGTTTTGTCCATGTCGCTCTTCCAATCCTCCATCATAAATAAATACCTGAAAACACTCAATAAGCAAGATGTACAAGCAGCTTATACACGTTTCAGAGCACATTTTCACAATGCTACCATTCAGGAAAACATCCGTAACAGCAAAGAAGAACAATACCAGGAAGGATTTCTGAATGATTTATTTGTGAATGTGCTGGGATATGTAAAAAATCCGACGCCGGACTATAATCTTACAACTGAATACAAAAACGTAAAAGATAGTAAGAAAGCCGATGGAGCTATCGTTATAAACAATACGGTTAAGGCTGTTATTGAGCTGAAAAGCAGTAATACTACCGATTTAAGCCAGGTGGAAGTACAGGCATTCAGCTACAAAAACAACCAGTCGGGATGTGTATATGTTATTACTTCAAACTTCGAAAAACTGCGTTTTTACATCGACAATGCCATTGAATATATTGAGTTCAATCTGTTTACGCTTACCGAAAAAGATTTTGAAATGTTATATTTGTGCTTGGCTTACCAAAACATTGAAAAAGACATTCCCAAAAACATAAAGGAAGAATCCGTTAGTCAGGAGGACAAAGTCACTAAGCAACTTTACAACGATTATTCTCTATTCAAACGTGAACTGCATCAAAATCTTGTAGCATTTAACCCCGAATATGATGCACTCCTGCTTTTCAAAAAATCACAGAAACTTTTAGATCGTTTCTTGTTTCTGTTCTTTGCCGAAGACCGTCAACTCTTACCGCCCAACTCGGTTCGGTTAATTCTGAATCAATGGCAACAATTACGGGATTTGGACGAATACATCCCGCTCTATGATCGTTTTAAAAAATACTTTGGCTACCTGAATACCGGATACAAGGGTAAACAATATGATGTGTTTGCGTACAATGGCGGATTATTTAAGCCCGACACTGTCCTGGACAAGGTAAGGATTGACGATAATTTGCTTTACAAACATACCTATAAACTTTCGGAGTATGATTTTGAGAGTGAAGTGGATGTAAATATTTTGGGACATATTTTCGAAAACTCACTGAACGAACTGGACGAACTCAAAGCTGAACTTGAAGGCTCTTTTTACTCTCCGTCGGCAGACGGAAGGTCGAAAGGAATCAGTAAGCGCAAAAAAGACGGCGTTTTTTATACACCCAAATACATCACCAAATACATTGTCGACAATACCGTAGGGAAACTCTGCCTCGACAAAAAAGCCGAACTTGGAATAATTGAGGAAGATTATTTCACCGACAAAAAACGTAATAAAACCACCAAACAATTTTTGACAGATAAGCTAAATGCCTATCGAAATTGGTTGCTGCAAATCACCATTTGCGATCCGGCTTGCGGTTCGGGGGCTTTTCTGAATCAGGCACTCAACTTCCTGATTGACGAACACCGGAATATTAACGAAATGCAGGCGAAGCTGTTTGGCGATGCTTTGGTGTTGAGCGATATTGAAAATACCATACTGGAAAATAACCTTTTCGGGGTGGATATAAATGACGAAAGTGTGGAAATAGCCAAACTATCGTTGTGGCTGCGCACCGCCCAACCCAATCGCAAGCTGAACGATTTAAGCAATAACATTAAATGCGGCAACTCGCTCATTGACGAGCCTGCCGTAGCCGGAGATAAAGCTTTCGACTGGGAACGGGAATTTCCGCAAGTGTTTGGACATAAAAAAGAGATAAGTCAAACCGTTGAAATCAAAAAAAACGAAACACCCGACTACCTGAAACTCGTGCAGGAGAAGCTGTTGGCTTCGCAGCAAAAAGCCGAACAGGCGCTTGAATTATCAAAAGAAGCCATAGAAATATCGAAAGAAGCGTATCAATATGCTGAAAAACTGGAAACTGTTTCGGAACCTGATTCTATCTATGGAATACGCAAAGGGGGATTTGATGTAGTAATAGGAAATCCGCCGTATATAGTTATTAAGGGTGGTAGATGGATCAATGGTTTTGAATATAATAATAACGCAATCAATTATATTAAAAACAAATATAAAACAGCAGAGCAACAAATAAACACATATATACTGTTTTTAGAATTAGCAACTTATATTGCCAAACAAAATGGAGTAATTTCACAAATCACACCAAATACATTTTTTGCAAACGAATACTCAAAGAAAATTAGAAATTTCTTAGTAGAAGATGTAAACTTATTAGAAATCAATAATATTGGAATTGTTTTTGAAGATGCTAATGTTGAAACAGCAATAACAACTTATAGAAACAACAAATATCAAGGTAGTACTTTGATAATTAATAATGAAACTAATTTTGAAGTCAATATTTTAAAATTAAATGCATTAACTGATGATAATAAGTACTTGATAAACGTCAACGAAGATTCTTTGGATTTGCTTTTAAAACTAAGTAAAAATGACAGGGTTTGTTCTGTAGCTAAAGTTTGGAGAGGATTGACCACTGGAAATGATGCACAATATTTATCTCAAATTAAATATACAGAATTACATAAGCCAATATTGTCAGGAACAGAAATTCATAGATATTTTCATGATAAAAATCAAAAATTTGTGTATTATGATTCCAAATTATTAGATAGGGCAAGGGACGAAAGAATTTTTATATTAGAAGAAAAACTAATTTCAAAGTTTGTTGGTAGCAAACTTACTTTTTGTTATGACAATGAAAAAAATTATGTAGTAAATACTGCTTGTTCAGTTGAATTAATTGATAGCGTTATTTCAATTAAATATCTTTTAAGTTTGTTGAATTCTAAATTGTTGAATTTTTATTTTCAAATGATATTCAGTGATTCAAGAACTACTTTCCCAATCATGAAATCTGGTGCTATTGAACAATTACCAATCGTTAAAGTTCCAATTACCGACCAACAACCCTTTATCGCCAAAGCCGACCTGATGCTGTTGTTAAACAAAGAATTGCAGGAAATATCCGGTAAATTTCAACGAACCATCCAGCGAAAATTCGATCTGGAAGAATTACCCACCCGACTGCAAAACTGGCATCAACTCACATACTCCGAGTTTATAAAAGAATTGGGTAAAAGGAAACTCAAACTTTCGCTCAGCGACGAAGCCGAATGGGAAAGCTATTTTGTGCAAGAAATAAACAAAGCTCACAGTATCAAAAAACAAATCGATGAGACCGACCGCGAAATTGACAAAATGGTGTACGCACTGTATGGACTGACAAAAGAAGAAATAGAAATTGTAGAAATAGAGTCATCGAATCAATAAAAGAATGATTAAACCCCGCTTCGCCAACCGACCAAGCGGGGTTTGCTTATTTTTATTTCTTCACGGCATTAAGATGCCCGACTGTCTTTAGTATTTAGGGTCTGCTTAAAAAGTATAATAAGTCTGATACATAGTAATATATAGTGATCTTTTTAAGTGTAAATGCAAGGTTTTTGAATATAATCGTCAATTTTCTTTGCACCACAATTTCTGTTTTTATTGAACGATGTCCTGAAAGGACTAAATATGAATAACCGCCGGTAAAACCGGCGGACAAGAATAGTAAAAAGGAAAAGAGCCCTGAAAGGGTTCAATAATACCATATTATGATATTGTTCAGCCCACTTCGGGGCTGGGGTTCTTGGTTATTCAACATCCCCCAGTATCGCTACGCTCACTGGGGGTTATT
>JAJFVH010000113.1 GCA_021371875.1 Bacteroidales bacterium | reverse complement strand
TATTTAGACACAAAAAATGGACTTCTAAAAAGTCAAAATGCATCAAATTAGCCATTGTTTAAAAAGTCAAGACGACTTCTATATGAGTTGTTTATAAATATTCTCCCTCTGCTCCCGAGCGATTATACCGCGTGGAAAAATGGAAAAACTAATGGTTGATATTGTTGCAATTGTTAAGTACTACCACACGATGCAATTTATGCGGCAGCAAGGGGTAATGTATGTACAGTTATTCGTTTTTTTTCCAACTTTTTCAGTTGATCCTTTCAATATCATTTGTATGTTTTTTTTGTGAATATTGTTCTCTTGTTTTTTTGAGCAGGCTTTGTAAGGTATTGAGCGGTGATTAATTTCCTGATTTTCCAGCGTCTTGTCCTAAATTAGCTTTGACACTGCGGTAGGCAGGTTTCTTGTTTATTCAATTTAATGACTATCCGCAAAGCGACCTGAATAGTTATGCCGTAGGCATATAATATCGGTAGAAAGACATTTTCACACACATATAACACCCCGTACGGGGTGCAACAAACGAGGGTGGGCGAATAATTCTACCGACCTACAATCCCTAACGGGATTGTAGGTCGGAATACGGATAATCATTTTCAATTTTAAGTGCAAAGATGTTGAGAATAACTTGCTGAAAGTTTTGCATCGGTATTTCTACTTTGACAGATTTGGATTTAAAGACAGAATTACAGAAAATATTGCTGTAAAAAATCTGTTAATTCTGTTGTTCTGCCTCAAAAAATAAATTTATTCAAGATTAAAAGTCATTTGAAATTGATAAGGCAATGAATATTTGGCAATTATTTATTAATCTGTCAAAGTAGAAGTAATTATTCCCTGATTTATGAGTTAATGAAAAATGGGAAAAATACGGGCTAATCATTTCATATCAACAGTTAAACCTTTTCGAAAATAAACCGGGAAGGTTTTCTTTTTATTTTCCTGATTTTTTTGTACTTTTGTGCATTCAAAATTAAATCATTATGGAGCAAAGCATGAAAAAGACCGCTATGACAAACGGGCTTATCATTGGTGGACTGCTATCACTGAAGTTTTTACTAAGTACAATCAACAGTGGATTCATTTCAATTATTACTTTTTCAATTTCTATCTTCATCATTTTTGCCTTATATCGTTTTGCGACGAGATACAGGGATAATGAATGCGAAGGAATAATCAATTACAGCCGCGCCTTCAGTTTCATTTTCCAGGTATATTTCTACGGTTCCATTGTATCTTCTCTCGTTATGTTAATTTACGCAAGCTATATCAACAAAGAATACTTAGATGCAATGATTAATGCGGTTTTAAAAGTTTACGACAGCATTAATTTCCCTGTCGACGACAATGTTTCAGGCTTAATGGAAACCATCTATAAACCAGCGCCCTTTGCGCTGCTCAACTTATTTTCAAGCGCTATCGTAGCTGCATTCTGGGGATTGGTTCTGGCCGCCTTTGTTAAAAAAGATAAAAATATCTTTGAATAAGAAATACCTGCATAAAAACATATATTGATCATCTGATAATTATTAAAAATGGATATTTCGGTAATTGTTCCGCTATACAACGAAGATGAATCGCTTGAGAAACTCTACGAATGGATTCAACGTGTAATGACCTCCAATAAATTTACTTACGAAGTAATATTTGTAAACGATGGCAGCACCGACCGGTCATGGGAAGTAATTGAATCGTTGCAGCAAAAATCGGCTAACGTGCGCGGTATCAAATTCCGCAACAACTACGGCAAATCTCCGGCGCTCTTCTGTGGTTTTCATGCGGCCAAAGGCGACGTGGTGATCACTATGGATGCCGATTTGCAGGACAGTCCGGATGAAATACCGGAACTTTTCCGTATGATTAAAGAAGAAAACTTTGATTTGGTATCGGGCTGGAAAAAAAAACGTTACGACTCGAAACTGACCAAAAACATTCCTTCAAAAATTTATAACGCTACAGCCCGTAAAGTAACGGGACTGAAACTTCACGACATGAATTGCGGACTGAAAGCTTATCGCATCGATGTAGTGAAAAACATTGAAGTGTACGGTGAAATGCATCGTTACATTCCTTATCTGGCAAAAAATGCCGGTTTTAAACGTATCGGCGAAAAAGTGGTGGAGCATCGCAAACGTGAGTTTGGCGAAACAAAATTCGGCTTGAATCGTTTTGTAAATGGTTACCTGGATTTAATCAGCCTTTGGTTTTTGTCGAGATTCGGGAAAAAACCCATGCACTTTTTCGGAATGGTAGGCAGTTTGATGTTCGGATTTGGCTTTTTGGCAGTTGTGGCGGTAGGGGCAAATAAGCTGATCGCTTTGTTATCGCATGTCCCCGAACGTTTGGTAACCGATAATCCTTATTTTTATCTGGCTTTGCTGTCCATGATTT
Organism: Bacteroidales bacterium; assembly: GCA_021371875.1. GTDB lineage: Bacteria > Bacteroidota > Bacteroidia > Bacteroidales > Paludibacteraceae > Paludibacter. The sequence goes on along the minus strand of JAJFVH010000113.1, from coordinate 24,972 downwards.
TGGGAACACAGCTGTTTATGACCGGCTTTCTTGGCGAACTCGTAACTCGTAATTCGCCAGAACGCAATAATTATCTGATTGAGAAGGAAATTTAAGGAAAGGCTGATTGGCTTGAAAAGTTTGGAATTCCTGATTCGTGTAATTCGTAATAATTCGTATTTTAATGAAGCAGCTGCTGTTGGTCGGACTGGGTGGGTTTATCGGAAGTATAGCGAGATTTTTGGTCTCAAAACTAAATCTTTCGTGGCATTTTCTGTCAATTCCCATGGGTACACTGACGGTGAATGTGGTTGGCAGCTTTATTATCGGGTTTATTGTCGGGATGTCGGCAAAAAGTGAGATAATTTCCGGCGATCTACGCCTGTTTTTAATGGTTGGTTTTTGTGGTGGATTTACAACTTTTTCGTCGTTTACCAACGAAAATCTGATGTTGATGCAAAACGGACAATTGCTGACCGTTTTGTTATATACAGCCGGCAGCATATTGTTGGGCTTTCTGGCTGTTTATCTTGGGTATATACTTACCAATTTGATGTAGTAATCTGATAATTTCAAATATCATGGAAAACAGTGTTTTGAAAATTTACATCAGCAGTACCGACAAAATCGGAACCGGTTTACTTTACGAACTTATTGTGCAAAAAGCGAAAGAAAACGGCATTTCGGGCGCAACTGTGTATCGTGGAATTATGGGCTATGGCCCAAGCAGCAAGCATATCAATTCATCGAAATTTTGGGAATTGACCGAAAAATTGCCGCTTGTTATCGAATTGATTGATAAAACCGAAGCAATCAATAACTTTTACAATCTGATTGAAAAAGATTTTGTCAACCTGCCCAAGGGTTGCCTGATAACAATTCAACCTATCGGCGTTAAACTACATAAAGCGGGGAAGCCATTAGCTTTATGATAAATGATTAAAAAACAAACTGAAATGATAGAAATTCTGAAAATTGGGTTACCTGCTTTACTTGTTTTTCTTACAGCCTATCTACTTATTGACAAGCTATTACGCAACGATGAAAAGAGGAGGGATTTTGAAATATCAAAAAAGAATACTTCAATAATTACTCCTATTCGCTTACGTGCTTATGAGCGGCTTATGTTGGTGTTGGAACGAACATCGCCTAATGCTATTGTAATTAACACCATTAAACCCGGAATGACCTGCGTCGAACTTCAGACTCAATTATTAAACAACATTCGGCAGGAGTTTGCGCATAACGTCTCACAGCAAATATACGTAAGCGATGAACTATGGACAGCCATTCGGGCTACACAGGAAAGCCTGATACAATTGACTAACGGTTGTGCATCAAAAATGCAACCCGAAGAGAATGCGGCATCGTTAGCCGAACTGATAATACAGATATTTGCTTCCAGCGAACAAACTCCAACAGAAACAACAACAGAATTATTAAAAAAAGAAGTGCGAAGTTTGATGTAAAATACCATTTTTTCACTTGATTACTTATGAAATTAATAAATAAAATTTATATATTCCTGACTGCTATGATTTTTACCGCCTGCACTTCATCCGACGAATGCCGAGAAGAAACAGACGTGTATATGCGAACGGGATTTTACACAAAAACAATTAGCCCAACCACCAATAAATATTCAACTACTTCGCTAAGTATAGATAGTTTGTGGGTCAACGGACTTGGCATCGATTCATTTCTTTACAGAAACAAAAAAAGTATCAAAACAATTCAGGTTCCTTTGAAAAAAACAGAAATGCAATCTGATTTCATTGTCCGTTTTAACGACATAACGGACACAATATCGGTATTTTATCAAAACAACGATAGGTATTATTTATCCATGGAATGTGGCTGTATTGTTGTACACAAGGTTGATGAAGTAGTTTCGACCAATCATTTTATCGACTCTATCTCAATTATTAATCGCGATATAAACACGGCAGATGCAGAAAACATACAAATTTATCATTTTTAGTTTACTGCTGGCGTTTGGTGTTTTATCAGCCAACGCACAAGTAAAAAAAATCAGTCCCGACACGGTTTCAAAACCCTGGTTCAGAGGATTGAGACTCGATTTGGATCTTTCTCCGTTGGTAACAACATGGCTATCGAACAGCGAAACATATTCATATCAAGCCGCTGTTCAGGCAGACATAATGCATAAATACTTTCCTATTGTGGAATTCGGTTATGCCGGTGCCGACAGAACGGCATCCAACAATATTGGTTTTAAAACCAACGGCATGTTTGGTAAAATCGGCGTTGATTTCAGTTTGATGAAACAAAAAAAAGACGCCAAACCTACCAATAATCTGTTTTTAGCCGGAGTACGATTAGGGTTTTCAAATTTCAAATACGATTTGACAAATATCGTTATCACCGATAATTATTGGAACGAAACCACCACCCTGAATTATTTAAACGAACCGGCCACGATAGTCTGGTTCGAAATTGTTGCAGGAATACGAGTTGAGATCATTAAGAACATATATATGGGTTGGACTGTCCGGAATAAAAGTGCTTTGGGCGAAAATATGATTGGCGAAATGACGCCCTGGTATGTTCCCGGATTTGGAAAAAACGCAGGCTCATCATGGGGAGTCAATTATGCAATCGGATACATGTTTTAAATCTACTTTGACACATTTTTAATTGTAGTTTTATTGTCTGTTTAAACCTGTCAGATTTCAAAAATCTGACAGGTTTGGAAGCATAAAAGTATGGAATAGTCTAAAAAAAAACGAAAAAAGAAACGCACAATTTTACTGATTTTAATCTGTCAAAGTAGAATTAAATCAGCCTGAAAATTGAATAGCTATTCAACTTTTTACAAAATAATAATAATAACAACCAAATAATAATAAATTTATGAATTCAACACAAATTTTGAATCGAGCAGCCGATAATATCCGTATTTTGGCTGCCGCAGCAGTAGAAAAGGCAAAATCCGGTCATCCCGGTGGAGCCATGGGTGGAGCTGATTTTATAAACGTGCTTTATTCCGAATTTCTCGAATATGATCCTCAAAACCCCAAATGGGAAGGTCGCGACCGTATGTTTCTCGACCCGGGACACATGTCTCCCATGCTTTACGGGGTGTTGGCTTGTACCGGAAAGTTCAGCCTCGAAGAACTAGCTCAGTTCCGTCAATGGGGAAGCCCTACTCCGGGACATCCCGAAGTTGATATAACGCGTGGCATCGAAAACACTTCGGGACCACTTGGTCAGGGACATACCTATGCCGTGGGCGCTGCTATTGCTGCTAAATTTTTGAAAGCCCGTTTCGGCGAAGTGATGAATCAAACCATTTATACTTATATTTCGGATGGAGGCGTCCAGGAAGAAATTTCGCAGGGCGCCGGCCGTTTGGCAGGTCATCTCGGGTTGAATAACCTCATTATGTTTTATGATTCGAACGATATTCAGCTTTCCACTGAAACCAAATCAGTTACAAGCGAAAATACGGCTCAGAAATACCTTGCCTGGGGATGGAAGGTAATTGAAATTAATGGGAACGACCCCGAGCAAATACGCAAAGCATTAACCGAAGCAAAAGCCGAAACAGAAAAACCGACCTTGATTATCGGTAAAACCATCATGGGTAAAGGCGCCCGCAAAGCCGATGGTTCGAGCTTCGAAAATCAATGTGCCACACATGGTATGCCATTGAGCGAATGTGGCGCTTCGTTCGACGAAAGTATAAAACTCTTGGGTGGCGACCCTCAAAACCCTTTTGTAATTTTCGAAGAAACAAAGGCATTGTATGCTAAACGTGCTGAAGAACTGAAAGAAATTGTTGCTAAAAAACAGGCTGCAAAAGAAGCCTGGGCAAAAACAAATCCTGAACTGGCAGCAAAAATGGAATTCTTTTTCTCCGGTAAAACTAATGTAAACTGGGATGCAATCGTGCAGAAACCGGGGCAGGCAACCCGTGCCGCTTCGGCTACCGTTTTGGCCGAACTGGCAAAACAGGTTGAAAACATGGTAGTTGCCAGCGCCGACTTATCAAACTCCGACAAAACTGACGGATTTCTGAAAAATACCAAAGCATTTACTAAAAATGACTTCTCGGGCGCATTCATTCAGGCTGGAGTTTCGGAACTGACAATGGCTTGTATCTCGATAGGAATGAGTTTGCATGGAGGTGTTATTCCGGCTTGTGCCACTTTTTTCGTATTCTCCGATTATATGAAACCTGCCGTTCGTATGGCCGCTTTAATGGAACAACCCGTGAAATTTATCTGGTCGCACGACGCATTCCGCGTGGGCGAAGACGGACCTACTCACGAACCGGTTGAACAGGAAGCTCAAATCCGTCTGATGGAAAAATTGAAAAACCACAAAGGACATAACTCGATGCTGGTTCTTCGTCCGGCCGATGTGGAAGAATGTACCGTAACCTGGCGTATGGCGTTGGAAAACACCCATACCCCTACCGCCCTGATTCTTTCCCGTCAGAATATTGCTGATTTACCTTCGGCTAACGGTCGCAAAACAGATGCAAAACAAGCTGAAAAAGGCGGTTACATTGTTGAATGTGATGGAAATCCCGATATAATTCTGGTGGCTTCCGGTTCCGAGGTATCAACCTTGAACGAAGGCGCAGCCCTGCTTCGTGCCGATGGCGTGAAAGTTCGGTTGGTATCGGTTCCATCCGAAGGTTTATTCCGCAGCCAATCCGCAGCGTATCAGGAAAGCGTATTACCAAAGGGCGCTAAAATATTTGGTCTGACTGCCGGACTTCCTGTAAATCTCGAAGGATTGGTTGGTTCAAACGGAAAAGTATTTGGACTTGAATCGTTCGGATTTTCAGCTCCATACAAAGTACTCGATGAGAAACTTGGCTTCAACGGTAAAAACGTTTACGAACAGGTTAAAAAAATGATTTGAAAATTCGATAACTCGATAATTTGAAAATTGCCTGAAAAGAAGATTTGTCTGTCTGAAACAGACAAATCTTCTTAATTTTATTCATTTATTTTTAACTTCTAAATCATTTCCAGATTTATAAAATGGACATTCTCTCCATCATCATCATCGGCATAGGCTTGGCCATGGATTGCTTCGCAGTTTCCATCAGCAAGGGAGTATGTCTAAAAAAAATCAAGATTAAAAAGGCTTTCAGAATGGCTTTTCTTTTCGGTTTATTCCAGGGAATCATGCCATTAATCGGCTATTTCGGAGGACGAACTTTTGCTGGTTTAATTAACATCTTCGATCATTGGATCGCCTTCGTATTACTTGGGCTGATAGGCGTTAAAATGTTTATCGAAGGATTGAAACCGATTGATCCTCATTGCGAAACAGCATCCAATCCATTCAAATGGAAAACCCTTTTTGCTTTAGCCATTGCTACAAGTATCGATGCTATGGCTACAGGGATTGTCTTTGTACCATATCCTGATAAAATATGGATGGCCGTTTCAATTATTGGAGCAATAAGCTTTATCTTTGCTTTTGCCGGCCTTTACATCGGATTAAAATTCGGCAAAAAAATTAAATTCAATGTGAGTATTATCGGAGGGATTATCCTGATTACTATCGGAATAAAGATACTGCTTGAACATTTGTTATCTTACTAAATCAGTTGAATTCAATCAGACTCTTGATTTAATACTTTCTACTTATATTCCAGACTTAATTTTAAATAATCCAACTCTGATTTTATGCCTCTTAAAAAAGTTCTTTCAATTTTTTTTATTAGTATTTCTTTCTACACGGTTTTTGCTGCCGAACCTACAGTAAATTACAAATTATACGGTTTTGTCAGAAATGATTTTTACATCAATTCCCGTCAAAATGTTGAAGCGCTTGACGGATTATTTAATATCTTCCCTAAGCCTGTTGATTTAAACGGATCGGGTGAAGATAAAAATGCAGTTCCTAATGCCGAAATGTTGAGCGTAGCTACCCGTTTAGGATTGGATTTTACCGGAACCACTCTTCTCGGAGCTAAATCATCGGCTAAAATAGAATGTGATTTTGCCGGAATTTCGACCAGTTACTATTTGATTCGTATACGTCAGGCTTACATGAAATTAAATTGGGAGAATACAGAGTTACTCGTCGGACAAACCTGGCATCCCATGTTTGGAAACGTAATGCCTGCCGTTCCTTCGCTCAACACGGGATCACCTTTTCAACCCTTTAACCGCAGCCCGCAAATCAGATTGAAGCAAGCCTTGGGCGAAAAGTTTTCACTTATTGCAGCTGCCGCTTATCAAATGCAATACATGTCGCAGGGACCCAACGGAACGAGTGCGTCCTATCTAAAAAATGCCTTGTTGCCAAACCTGTATGTTGGTTTTGAAAATAAATCCAATAACTGGACAACAGGAATTGGTTTCGACACCAAAACCATTAAAATTAATCACGAAAAACTGACCTCGACAAGTGCAACGGCATATACCCAATTCGTACAAAAGGCTGTTCAGATTAAGGCCAAAGTTATTTATGGCGAAAACCTGAGTGACCATTTAATGATTGGCGGATATGGAGTGAGTGGAACAAATTCGACAACGAATGAACCTACCTACTCCAATCTTAACACATTAAGTTCATGGTTGAATGTAGTTTACGGCTCTAAAGTACAGATTGGAATTTTTACAGGAATTTCTCAAAATTTGGGCGCTAATCTTGAACTAAGATCGGGATCAACTGGAAAATATACCATTTACGGATACGGTTTTTATTCCGAAAGCCAACAATTAGTGGATAGATTATTCAGAATTGCTCCGCATGTAAGCTACAACTTATCCAATTTCAAACTGGCAGCTGAATATGAATTGACATCAGCTCAATATGGCAACATACAAAGTAACGGTCGCGTTTCAAACTCTTATTCGGTGAACAACCATCGCTTCATGGCAACAATAAGTTATCTATTCTGAGATACGGATACCTGCATTTCGCATTTTTTACAATCAAAATACAATTGATACCGCTGATCGTTATTTTTCAGATAAAGCGGTTCACTGAAAGTGGTTTTTTGTCCTTCACGCGGACACCAACCCATTTCGTATTTTATACAGTGTTTGGTAAACATCAATGGAACACCTTCTGCAGCTTTTACTTCAAAGCCCGGCATAATTTCTTCCACGCCATGTTCGCGGTAAAAAGCTTCGGACAAGCTGTTGGTCACATTGCCGAGGTAAGTCAGCCGTTTGTACGGAAAAGTAGCCTGTTTGGTTTCCCGTCGAATCTTCCTGACATATAACTTTGCTCTGACATCATCGAGTTGTTCAATGGCTAACCGCCGCCATTCGCTGAGTTGTGAAACAGGGAAAAACCAAGGGGAACTTAGATTAATTTCAATGTTTAGAGCTTCGTAAATGGTATTACCAAGTTTTGAAAGTTGATTGCGGATATTATCATTGACAGCATCAGGTTTCTGAGCCGGTTGTTTCTCGGCGGTAATTTCAAGTGTCGTTGAAATTCCTTCTTCATCAGTCAACTCAATAGCAAATCCTTTTTCCGTTTCTTTCAAAGCCAGGTTCACTCCTACCCTGCGTTCCGAAGTTTTTCCTTTCAGCGTCTTCTCAAAAGCCTGATCCTGGTTCCGGTAAAGCATCGTACCTTCATCCATACGGGGCATATCGGCAGGGGAAATTCTTTTCTTTTCAACTTTATTTACTCTGAATCCGGTCAAATCGCTCTGTTTATTGATAAAACAAAGTCCATCACCGTTGTTCAGCATCGAACCATTTTCCATTTCAAAAAAATTACGACCGATATAAGTAACTTTTCCTATTGGCTCACCTAGTGATTTGGGCGTTTCGGGTTGGAAAATACCTGCATGACGCTTGTGAAGAAAATAATCGGTAGAACTGCGACGGAAACTTTTCTCCGGATTCGGCTCGAAAAAGAATGTCGTCTTTCCTGCCGAAGCTTTTGCATAGCGGGAACTTCCTTCCAAAACAGCATCCAGTTTTTGCCGGTAATAGGCCGTAATATTTTTCACGTAACCAACATCTTTCAGGCGACCTTCAATTTTAAACGAGGATATGCCGGCATCCATTAATTCTTCCAGATAGTCCGATAAATCGAGGTCTTTCAACGACAGCAAATGTTTGTTTTTCAACAAGATATTATCATCAGCATCCAGCAAATGATACGGCAACCGGCAATATTGCGCGCATTGGCCGCGATTGGCGCTACGTCCGCACATAGCCTGACTCATATAGCACTGGCCACTATAACTGACGCATAAAGCCCCATGCACAAAAGCTTCCAGTTCTGTCTTGGTTTGCGACGATATTTCATTGATTTGCTTTAACGATAACTCACGCGCCAAAACCACCCGTGAAAAACCTACATCTTGTAAAAATTTCACTTTCTCAACGGTTCTGTTATCGGTTTGCGTGCTGGCATGAAGCGCGATGGGAGGTAAATTCATTTTCAGAATACCCATATCCTGCACAATCAGCGCATCGGCTCCGGCATGGTATATTTGATGAATCAATGTCTCAGCTTTCGGCAACTGATCGTCGGTTAGGATGGTATTCAAGGCCACAAAAACTTTCGAACGGTATTGATGTGCATATTTTGATAACGTTTCAATATCCTCTACTGAATTTCCGGCAGCAGCCCGCGCACCGAATTGTGATGCACCAATATACACAGCATCAGCGCCGTGATTAATGGCAGCTAACCCACATTCGAGATTTTTGGCGGGAGAGAGAAGTTCAATCATAAGTCCCTCCTAACTTCCCCAAAAGGGAGGAAACACAAAATCCCGTGTATGCTAAATAGTTCTATTTTATTCATATTTAAGTTTCATTTACCGTATCGTAACTTTACCGTGTCTCGACTTTACTTGTCTCGACTTTAGGCGAGAGGCGAGAAGCGAGAAGAAGTTCAAGTGGTTTCAATGGATTTTCTCCAAATCGTAAGGAGTTTCCTGATATACAAAGTAGTTCAGCCAATTGGTAAACAGCAGGTTAGCATGACTTCGCCAGCGCACTAATGGTTCATTTTCAGGATTGTTATCGCGGTAATAGTTTTGCGGAATATTGATAGGCAAACCTTTCTCCAAATCGCGTTTATATTCCGTGTCAAGTGTAAGTGGTGAATATTCGGAATGTCCGGTAATAAAAAATTCACGGCCATTGCGCGCCATTACCATATAAACTCCCGACTCGGGCGATTCGGACAATAAAGTCAGCTCCGAATTTTTCAGGATATCTTCCGCCCTTACTTCGGTATGGCGGCTGTGAGGCACGTAAAACACATCGTCGAAACCCCGGAAAATAGGATTTTGCGGGTTATGGTTAAAATGTTCGAAAACACCAAACATTTTGGTATCGAGCGGATATTTCGGGATGCCGTAATGATAGTACAACCCGGCCTGAGCTGCCCAACAGATGTGAAAAGTGGAAGTTACATGCGTCCGTGCCCAATCGAATATCTTTGTAATCTCAGGCCAGTAATTCACTTCTTCAAATTCCAATTGCTCAACAGGAGCGCCGGTAATGATCATTCCATCGTAGTTGCTTTTGCTTATTTCGTCGAAGGTTTTATAAAAAGTCATTAAGTGCTCAATAGGGGTATTTTTCGAGCAATGGCTTTCCATGTGCAGAAAATCAATCTCGATCTGCAGTGGCGAGTTCGACAACAGTCGAATCAAATCGGTTTCAGTGGTAATTTTAATCGGCATCAGGTTCAGAATCACGATTTTCAGGGGACGAATCTCCTGTGTCGATGCACGTTCCGAATCCATGACAAATATATTCTCTTCTCTGAGAACATTTACAGCCGGTAATGTTACGGGAATATTTAATGGCATAGTATAATTAAGTTTAGCCACCACCCCCCCAAGGGAGGTATTAAAGCATATTTATTTTAATATTTGTATTTTCCCCTCTTATTCCTTTTTTGGAAGTTAGAAGGTCGAAATCAATAATACTTCCGGTAAAGTTCCCAATAAGCCGAACTTCCAATAAAATCGGATAGAAAGTCGTTCAGTTTTTCCACCAACTTTTTTGATTCTGCATTGACAACCCAACTATGATCCTGCGTAAAACCAACAGGAAGTGAAATATCAATATTGAGATACTGGCGTTTAAGTTTATTGGCCAATTGCTCGGAACAAATTGTGTTTTTAATTTTTCCTTCCGAAACTAAACGAACCATTGTTTCGGTACTGACATCTTTGACTTCGATAATATGAATTGTTTCGGCTATTTCGTCGGATAGATGCCTGATTCTCATTTTATAAGCAGAATTATAAGGAACGAAAACGGTATCGTTTGCCAGTTCGTATTGTTTGCTTATAATATTTCGTTGTAAAGAGTCGGTTGGTATGCGTTGCACCAATATTTGACGTGTACTTATCAATGTTCTGGTAAAAACGACTCCTTCGCTGTACTCGGTTGTAACAGGTACAACATTTGCAACAATATCATATTCACCGGATTTAAGTCCTTCAATGGCTTTTTTAGTATCGTTTTGTTCTGAAATCTGAAGTTCAACGCCCAAACTGTCGGCAAAAGCTTTAATTATCTCATATTGGAACCCAAAAACGCTGTCTTTAGCCAGGGCAAAACCCATAGTTCCACCTTCGGTTACAACGGTTAAACGCCCTGAATCAACTATTTCCGGCAAATCGCGAATTTTGCCCGAAAAAATCCTGATCCATACAACAACTCCAACAATAATTATTGCCGTTGCCGCAGATGCGATTATTATCCGGGAACGATTCATATTTGTTAAAGTAAAAATTTATCAATCATAAAAATTCCATGTCAGTCCCATTTTCAGAATGGCCGGATTTACGGGATAGTATGGCATTGAGTAATAAACGCCTTTCATAAACAATTGGTTCACATGATAATACTCAATAAAAAAACGCGTACGCTTCAAATGAAGATTTGCATAAACATTTATCACAGGATAATCCCCGATTTCCATCTCCTTTTGACTGTAAAACTGGCCGGTTGCAGGCATGTAAGCCGGGGCATAATAAGCCGTGTGATAACGGACATTGGCTCCCAGTTGTACACTTAACACCTTAAACCATTTATCGTGAAAATATAAATTATGAAACAAAGTCAACATAGGTAAAGGTATTGCTTCCTGATTTGAACTCAACTGATAAACTGCATTGTTTTCCAAGGTGAATTTACCTAAATGAAAATCCTGTCTCAGATCAGCCGCTATAATCTGTATATTTCCACCATGTTGCACAGGCAATGCAAGCGTATCGAAATAAACCTGATTGGTAATATTTTCGACAGCAACATTCAAGGAAAATGAACGGGTTGGAATGGCAAATTCGCCTCCGATATGCGTCCGGTAAATTTTCGAGAAATCGTTACTCCACCTAAAGTGGTTCGATTGATAATTCTGCATAAAATACGAAGGTTCAACGCTTCTTACAAAACCATTGGCACGAATCGATATTGTATCTTTCCATAATCTGAAGAATCCGCCAAGCCGTGTTTCGAGATTCATGTCTCCGGCTTTGTATCCGATAAGATTTATTTCGCCCAAAAACCTGTATGTAAATTTCTGACCCTGTTCTTTCGACAATATTCCTCCTACTCTTGTGTTTGATTCCACTTTATTAAACAACAAGCTGTCTTCGGTAAAAGTGAAACGCTCCACCTCGTTTTCGACATAAGCCGTCAAACCAAAACGCATCCATTTATTAAATTCCTCAGCCAGGCTGATTGAAAGCCTGTTTGTCATTTTTTGCAAAGCAGCTGTATCATTGGTCTGCGTAAAAGGAAGATAGGTGTTTTTATAAAATGTTTTCTCAACCTGATTTTCAAAGTAACGTTTACGCATATCGTCGATCCGGATGGTATGGGCAAAACGAGTCACAGGGATAAATTCCATTAACGTTGAATCCTTTGAACCGCGTACCGGGCGTTCGAACCCTAAACTATATTGGTGATTGAAAAAAAACTGGGTATGTTTGTAAGTTGATTGAGCATCGACTGAAATATTAATAGGAAAGGTTGCCGCAGTAGTGTATCCGTAAGGCGGGTTTGTCAGGTAAATCGATTCGGTAATACCTCCATTTTCCAGGTTGCTCAGGTTGTTGGTTGCTATCAATCCGGTAGCCGAATAGCGTTTCCCATTGTAAGAACCAAATAGGGTACCGGCAAAACGCCTCACACTTTGTTTTTGATATTCACCGTGAGCATAAATATAATCAAGTGTGGTTCCGAAATTCAACTTTTTATTGGCATTTGCCGTGAACAAAAAGGCAACCTGTTCCTCTTTGCGGTAAGTAGTGCCGCCGGTCAGATATTTTAACTGGCTAAAAGGAGTTTTTGTATTGTAAAAAGTGGCAGTTTCTATCTGATTAATATAGGGATAATAAGCATTTGAAAATAGAAAGTCATTGTTCTCGGGTCGGTCGAAATATATTTTCGATTGAATAGGCGAGCCCAGATTCCCGTTAAATGAATTTGAAATGCTAAAGCGGTCTATCGAATTGACATCCTGAAAATTGAGATGAGCCGTATCAACAGGAATCGAATCTACGGATGCAAATTTATCGGCTATTCTCCATGTTTTCACATAGCGGTAGTTATCAGGAACTTCCGAACGTAACGAAGGTAAAAATAACAGAATAGATAATATCGTAACGAATAACTTCTTCACAAGCACAAATAATTAAATGACAGGCAAATATAAATCCAACAAATAAAAAGTCAGGGATTTTTATATTACAGGCGCAAAGATACGAAATAATTATTCTCGAAATCGAAGCATTTTTGTTATTAAATATAAAACACAGCAAAAAACCAGACCTTTATTTACTTAATAAAAAAACCTTTCGACAGATTTATATCCATCAAAAGGTTTCAGATTCCATTAAAAAAACGTTTCATTTATTTGAAAACTTCGTTTACAAGGACTTTACCCTCCTCAAAATCCCGGATATTTTGTAAAGTTGTTTCTGCAATATTTTCCATTGCTTCTTTGGTAAAAAATGCCTGATGCGATGTAACAATCACATTGTTGAACGAAAGCAGGCGGGCCAATACATCATCATCAATCACACGGTTAGAGCGATCTTCGAAAAAATATTCACTTTCTTCTTCATAAACATCCAATCCTGCAGCGCCAATTTTTTTTCTTTTCAAACCCTGAATCAATGCATGTGTATGTATGAGTTTTCCCCTGCCTGTATTGATAATCATCACTCCATCCTTCATCTTAGAAATGGAATCATCGTCGATAATATATTCAGTTTCTTTGGTCAAAGGACAATGGAGCGAAATAATATCCGCATTTTTATACAAATTATCCAACGTAGTGTATTCAATATCATATTTTTCGGCAAAAGCAGTATCGGGATAAACGTCGTAAGCCAACACCTTCATGCCCATACTACGAAGAATCTGTATCAGTATTTTTGCAATTTTTCCCGTACCGATAATGCCGGCTGTTTTTCCATACATATCAAATCCCATCAATCCGTTTAATGCAAAGTTACCTTCGCGCGTGCGGTTGTAAGCCTTATGGGTCTTGCGGTTCAAAGTAAGCATTAGAGCCAGCGTATGTTCGGCAACCGCGTGAGGTGAATAAGCCGGAACCCGCACCACCTTTATTCTGTCCTTCGCCGCTTTCAGATCCACATTATTGTAGCCGGCGCAACGCAAAGCAATGAGTTTAACTCCATTGTTTACCAACTCTTCAATCACATTGGCATCAGCCACGGCATTTACAAAAATACATGCCACATCCATGCCTTTGGTTAATGCCACATTATTAATATTCAAATGTTCTTTGAAGTACTTAATATCAAAGCCATACCTTTTATTTACCTCATTAAACGAAGATTCATCGTAAGATTTGGTATCGAAAAATGCTATTTTAATTCCCATATTGATAAAGTTTTGTCCTACACTTATTTTAAACCACCAAACACTTATTTAAAAAAACGTTTTTTCCACAAAATATATTCTCAACGCAAACGGTTAAGCGATTTAACAAGAGCCTCATCCTTTCCAATGGCGCGAATTGCTAAAAAACTCAGAATAATATTTACCAATGGAAAAGCGGTTACAATTTCGAGAAACCACTCGGCATGATAACGTTCGCCGGCTAACCAAAGATAAATAAACAGCAATCCGTAATATCCCGCCATTAAAACAATATTGAAGATTGTAAGCCTGATTTGCAACAAACGTTTTTTATACACGAAGATCGTCAGTAGCGAAATGAGCGGAATAATTGCCGATATGGCAGTCAATGCCCACACGTTTTCCTGAAAAAGGTTTCCCGTCGGTTGCACTAAAAATATGCCCCGATAATTCATTACGTATTCCAGGGCTTCAGCTTTGTTGAACAGACCCGCAACAGGTGAAAACAGCGTGAACCCCGAAAGTATCACAATTAAAAGCAAGTATAAAGTTTGGATTCGTTGTATCATTTTTGTTGTAATTTGTTGATTTTATTATGGATATATAAAAAGGATAAAATTTGAATATAACGGCGTATCGAAAGGGATACTCAGGATTATTTTTAATTTCGAATGACAAATATATATGTTTTGGACTTAATGAGCAAACAATATGGATGTAATGCGATAATTTGGATGTAATTGCCTGATCTGAAACTTTAAACATCCAAACCTGTCAGATTTTAAAAATCTGACGGTTTGGACAGAAAATTTAAATAAGTCTGTCGGAGCGTAATCATGCCCATCGTCAAATAAACACCGATTAACTACATAAAAAAATTATAAGCAAAACAGTCCGAAAAATTACAAATAATAAAAATAATAAATAAGATATTTTCAAACAGAAAAAGTTCATTTTAACATACGAATATTTATCTTATTTTTATACTTTTTCCAATCTTTTCATCTATCTTTCCCCAAAAATTAATAAAAAAATAAGTGTTGATAATACGAAAAAAATAATATTATGGAAAAAATCACGACAAACGAAGTTATCGACTGGGGAAAACAATTCCTTGCCAAATCGGAAAAAGAAATCACTGCCGAAGAATTGAAAGAACAGAAAAAATATGCTATCCTGATTCAAAATCCAAACGATAAAACACTTTTGTCTAAATTGTTAGACGAGTCTTCACAAATCAAAAACAATAAAAAATTAGCCCGGCGCATGAAAGTGTTGATTGAAAAGTATGGCGTTCCGCAATTTTTTAACCCGACCGATACTTTTTTACTAAAGGTTTTCGCTGCTTTTGGATACTGGTTCGATTTTATAGCTGTTCCCATTTTTAAAAAACGGCTTCGCTCCGATACTTCCAATGTCATTATCAACGAAAAAGCATCGCTATTAAACAAACATCTCAATGCCCGCCGCGAACAACAGATTGGTCAAAATGTGAACCTGTTGGGTGAAGTGGTTTTGGGTGATGGCGAAGCCAACCATCGTTACGAACACTACCTGGAAGCCCTCAAAGATCCCCGCATCAATTATATTTCGATAAAAATATCGGGAATTTACGCCCAAATCAATGCTCTGAATTACGAACAAAACAAAATTGACCTTTGTGAACGTCTTGCCTGTATCTATCAACAGGCTATCGACTTCCCTTACATCGACGAAAAAGGAATTAAAAGCGCTAAATTTGTAAATCTCGACATGGAGGAATACAAAGATACCGAACTCACGCTCGATGTTTTCAAAACCGTATTAAGCTATCCGCAATTTAAAAATTACTCTGCCGGCATTGTTATTCAGGCTTATTTACCCGATGCCTGGAGTTTTCAGACCGAATTGCTTGAATTTGCCACCAAGCGTTTTGCCGGTGGGGGTGCTCCGCTCAAAATGCGTTTGGTAAAGGGCGCCAACCTGCAAATGGAATCCATTGTATCCTCGCTCAAAGGTTGGGAAGTTCCTATTTTCGGAACGAAGGTGGAAGTCGACGCCAATTACCTGCACATACTGGATAGGGCTTTATTGCCCGAAAATGCGAAAGCCTTGCATGTCGGTGTAGCTTCGCATAACTTCTTCAGTATCGGATATGCTTATCTGCTGGCTCAGAAAAACAGCGTGGATGAATTTGTAACTTTCGAAATGCTCGAAGGAATGGCCAATCACCTGCCACGCGTCATGCGTCAATTGGGCAAACAAATTATTCTTTACACCCCGGTAGTAAAAGACGAACATTTCCTGAATGCCATCTCCTATCTGGTACGCCGCCTCGACGAAAATACCGGCGTCGATAATTTTCTGAGTTATTCGTTTAACCTGAAAATCGACAGCAAACAATGGAATTTCTTACAACAGCAGTTTATTGAAGCCTATTCGCTGAAAGAAAAACTGGATAAAACACCACGCCGTAAACAGAACCGATTATCCGTTGTAAAGATGCACGGCCGTGCGTCTTTACAAGAATTTCACAACGAATCCGATACCAACTTCGACCTTCGCCCTAACCGCCTGTGGGCCGATGACATTCGCAAGGAATGGATGAAATCGGTCACAGATGAACCTTATGTAATTCCTGTTCAGATGGGTGATAAAGAAATCATTACCGAAAATCAATATTTATATCTCGATCGCAGTCAGGAAGGTGAAATTTGTGTTTGTAAAGCAAGTCTTTCGAACCTTGAAATGGTGAAAGAAATCGTTACCATTGCCGAAAAAGACGCTTCGGGCTGGAGGAAGACCGACCTCGCACAACGCAAAACCATACTTCATAAAACGGCTGACCTGCTTTGCGAAAAACGGGGTCATCTGATAGGTTGCATGTCGGCCATTACGGGAAAAACCTTTATGGAAGGCGATGTTGAAGTGTCGGAAGCAGTAGATTTCTGCCGTTATTATCCGATAAGCATGGAACCGTTCGATCACATGAAAACGACAACCATTACTCCGAAAGGAATTGTGCTGGTGATTCCACCCTGGAATTTTCCGCTGGCTATTCCTGTAGGTGGAGTAGCCGCAGCTTTGACGGGTGGAAACACTGTTATTCTGAAACCTGCCACTGTGGCTATGCCTGTGGCTTGGGAATTTGCCCAATGTTTCTGGGATGCAGGCGTGCCGAAAGATGCTTTGCAGGTAGTTTGCACCGATGGTCGTGAACCGTTGAATTATCTCACGGCTCATCCGTCCATCAAGCATACCATTCTTACCGGAGGCACCGATACGGCTTTTCGTTTGCTCGAGAACAATCCTACCTGTCCGTTATCAGCCGAAACGGGTGGTAAAAATGCCATTATAGTTACTGCATCGGCCGACCGTGATCATGCTATTCAAAATATCGTAACTTCGGCATTCAGCAATGCAGGTCAGAAATGTTCGGCTTGTTCGTTGCTGATTCTCGAAAAAGAAGTGTACAATGATCCCGGTTTTAAAACCAAACTGACAGATGCGGTCACCAGCCTGCATACAGGAAGTGTATGGAACGGAGGAAACTACGTGGGTCCAATGATTACCAACGAAAACGATAAATTGCTACATGCCATCGACCATTTGGAAGAAGGTGAATGGTGGTTGGTAAAGCCCGAATTCGTCGATAAAAAACATTATATGCTTAAACCCTGTGTTAAATGGGGCGTTCAACCGGGAAGCTACGCTTTTACCAACGAATTGTTTGCTCCACTGCTTTCGGTGGTTTGTGCCGATAACTTCGAACATGCCATTGCATTGGCCAACAGTTCGGAATACGGACTCACAGCCGGCTTACAAAGTCTGGACGAAAGCGAACAAAAACGCTGGAAAAACAGTATTGAAGCCGGGAACCTGTATATCAACCGTGGAATTACGGGCGCTATTGTAAGCCGTCAGCCTTTCGGAGGGATGAAGCGTTCGGCATTCGGTGGTGGTATTAAAGCAGGAGGACCGAATTATGTTTCGTGCTTCGTGAACATAACGAATAATAAAATCGATGATAGTTCAACTGAGATGGCTGAATTCAAGATTTATGCTGCTATTTTGCGAAATGAAGATAAAAAAAGATACGAAAACGCTGTGGCAAGCTATCTGAAAAATTTCAAAGACGAATTTTCGGTGGAACGGAATATACACAACTTGATAGGCGAGCAGAATATTTTCCGCTATCTTCCTTTAAAAAATATGTTGTTCCGCATTCAGGATACCGATGAATTATGTGATATTCTGATGATTATTGCTGCTGCCAAAATAGCGAAAACACCGCTTTATATCAGCATTTCAGATAATGATAGCAAATTGGGTACAATTCAAACTTTAGTAAATGTAAATGCTATTCTGATTCAAAATGAAAGTGAATTTATTGCCACTATGAATAAATACGAAAGGATTCGGACATGCAGTTCAAATATTTCGATGGATGTATATAAAAAATCGGCGCTGCTCGGTCAATATATTGCTATGCAAAAACCTTTGGTTGAAGGGCGTTTGGAATTGCTTCATTACCTGAAAGAACAAAGCATTGCTTTCGAATATCATCGTTACGGAAGTATTACCGAAAAACCGGAATGAAAATAACAGGCTGCCAGGGGGTTGAACCTGACAGCCTGTTTTTCTATTCGCCGTCATGCTTACTTCTACTTCTGAAATAACATGAGGCGATTTTTATTCCTCATCCGATAAATAGTGCTTGAAAGAAAACTCAGTATTTGATAAGAAAAGGTAGATGACTTAGAGCCATCGGATAAATAAAAGCATAAAGGTATTCAAAATAAATAAAACCTAAATATTTGCTCATTTGAAAATGTTTATTGAAATTTGCATTGAAAAATAAATTCCCGACTTATGAATACCTGTTTTAAATATTTCCCTTTTTTATTGGGCTTAATATTGGCCTTTGCTGCATGTAATAAACCCGCCAACGAAAATTCGTCCGACAACGATTCAAATACCTACCATTTCAACGACACACTTTTAATAAATCAGGAGAATCCGAAAATAACCGAATACAGGGCTTTTGTTGATCAGCTCGACAGCATGGACGCCGCTTCGGCAGTAAAAGCATCCGAACAATTCAAAGCTTTATTTGCGAATCAAAGTACAGGACTTTGCGACACGGCCTTTGTGATTTTCCAGCATTTGATGGATGCCCTTGAACTGAATCTGAACGAAAAACTTCGTAATGATACCACCGATTATTCTGTGTTGTTCACAGGTGAACCGGTTTCAAAAAAGATGAAAGATTTTCAGATATCGCTTCAGAAAAACGGATTCAAATTCTCGACATCAGATGGAATGTACTATATTGAACAATACCGCCCGTTTACGATTCAAAATCTGTCTTTCATGTTATCCGAACCAATGAAACTCTACCTGTCCGAGATTGAAACCGAAAACAGGGAAGGTTTTGCCGAAAATGCCTCCATTGTGATTTCGCCCAATCAGCATGTCGATCGCATTATTTGGTATGAGAATTTTATAAAATCAAACCCTAAATTTGTATTGCTCGAAAACTGCAAAAATTATCGCAAAGCTTATCTCACTTATTTGCTGACAGGTTTCGATAACACTCCTCTTTATAGTAACAAAGAAATAATGGAAATTTCTGCTTATTTTGTAACTGCTTACAAATATCTGATAAAAACATATCCCGATTCGGAAACCGCTTCGTATGTTACTCCGTATTATGATGCAATTCAACAAAAACAAACGGCAACCGTAAAAGATATTCTGAAAAAATATGTAATTAAGGGTCTGATTTATAATTTGGAATAAAAAAGCCTATTTATTCCATTTCAAATCAGGCAATAAAAAAAACAAAAAAGCGGATAAATTTATTTTCCGATCTTGTACAACCGCTAAAAAAGCCGTACTTTTGCACAAATTTGGACTTACGAAAATATTATACCAATATTTCGGTATAAATAGGAGAAATCGTCCGAAAAAGATCAGACAACAGACAATCAATAAATATTTATGCAAAAGTACAAGCCCTTTCATTTAGTGTTGGAAGACGGCACTGTTTTCGAAGGGAAATCCTTCGGTTACGAAAAAGCAGTCGCCGGCGAAGTAGTTTTTAATACAGCCATGGTCGGGTATCCCGAAAGCCTTACCGACCCATCTTACGCGGGTCAGTTGTTGGCAGTAACCTTCCCGTTGGTTGGCAATTACGGTGTTCCGAACGACACCATCCAAAACGGACTTTCTACTTTTTACGAATCGGAAAAAATTCAGGCAACAGCATTGATTATTTCCGATTTTTCTTTTGAATACAGTCACTGGAACGCAGGCAAAAGTCTCAGCGATTGGTTGAAAGAAAATGAAGTTCCCGGAATTTTTGGTATCGACACCCGTGAGTTGACTAAACTCGTTCGTGAAAAGGGAACGATGCGGGGCAAACTTGTTTTCCCCGACGGGGAAGATATCGACTTTATCAATCCCGACGACGAAAATCAGGTAGCCAAAGTGAGCTGCAAAGAAGTGATTACTTACGGAAGCGGAAAAAACCGCGTGCTGTTGGTGGATTGCGGCGTAAAACACAATATTATCCGCTGCCTGCTCAAACGCGATACCACCGTGATTCGTGTGCCCTGGGATTACGACTTCAACCACATTGAATTCGATGGATTGTTTATCTCCAACGGACCCGGCGATCCTGAATACGCACAAGATACGGTTCGCCACATTCAAACTTTCATGAAGACCGGGAAACCAATTTTCGGCATTTGCATGGGTAACCAGTTGCTTTCGGTTGCCGGAGGAGGAAAAACTTACAAACTGAAATACGGACACCGCAGCCATAATCAACCCGTACAGCTTGTTGGAACACAACGTGCGTTTATCACGTCCCAAAATCATGGTTTTGCAGTTGATAACTCAACCTTGAGTTCAGACTGGAAACCGCTGTTTGTGAACATGAACGATGGCACCAACGAAGGTATCCGTCATAAAACCATGCCATGGTTTTCGGCACAATTTCACCCCGAAGCTTCTTCAGGACCCACCGATACCGAATTCTTGTTCGATGTATTCCTTAGCCTCCTCCGAACCTCCTCCGAAGGAGAAGGAACAGGAAGTCCGCTAAACTATGCAAATACTTTTGATGAATTATTAAAAAAATATTGCAATCTCAATGAAGAATCATATATTCCTCAAAACGAGCTTTCCAAAAAATCTCCCTTGGGGGATTTAGGGGGCTTTGAAGCCTCCCCTTCTGGGAGGTTTGGCGGGGCTAAAGTTTTGGTGCTTGGTTCCGGAGCTTTGAAAATCGGTGAAGCGGGTGAATTCGATTACTCCGGTTCTCAGGCTTTGAAAGCGTTGAAAGAAGAAGGTATTGAAACCATACTCATCAACCCGAATATTGCCACCGTGCAAACTTCAGAAGGTATTGCCGATAAGGTTTACTTCCTTCCTGTTACGCCCGATTTTGTGGAACGCGTGATTGAAAAAGAACGTCCTGATGGCGTTTTCCTTTCGTTTGGCGGGCAAACTGCATTGAATTGCGGTGTGGCGCTTTACCGAGACAAGATTTTCGAAAAATATGGTGTGCGTGTTCTCGGAACTCCTGTACAATCGATTATCGATACCGAAGACCGTGAAATTTTCAACCAGAAATTATCGGAAATCGGCGTAAAATATATCAAGAGTGAAGCTGTTACCAATCTTAAAGATGCCATTCGTGCTGCTAATGAACTGGGTTATCCGGTTATCGTGCGTGCAGCTTATGCACTGGGTGGAATGGGAAGTGGCTTTTGCGACAATGATACTGAATTAATAGAATTGGTAGATAAAGCATTTGCTTATTCAACTCAGGTTTTAGTTGAAAAATCATTGAAAGGCTGGAAAGAAATTGAATACGAAGTGGTTCGTGACAAATACGACAACTGTATCACGGTTTGTAATATGGAAAACTTCGATCCGCTGGGAATTCACACCGGTGAAAGTATCGTGGTTGCTCCTTCGCAAACACTTACCAACAGCGAATACCACAAACTCCGTGAACTGGCTATCCGTATTATCCGCCATATCGGTATTGTGGGCGAATGTAACGTACAATATGCTTTCGATACTGTTTCGGAAGACTACCGTGTAATTGAGGTAAATGCCCGTTTAAGCCGTTCTTCAGCGCTGGCTTCCAAAGCAACCGGTTATCCGCTGGCTTTCGTGGCTGCCAAACTGGGTCTGGGCTA
The DNA here is from genome assembly GCA_021371875.1 of Bacteroidales bacterium. Lineage (GTDB taxonomy): Bacteria > Bacteroidota > Bacteroidia > Bacteroidales > Paludibacteraceae > Paludibacter. The sequence goes on along the minus strand of JAJFVH010000113.1, from coordinate 2,972 downwards.
CGGACTTCCCGAATTGAAAAACTCGGTTACCAAAGAGACTTCGGCTTTCTTTGAGCCGGCTCTCGACTATATCGTTTGTAAAATTCCACGTTGGGATTTGGGTAAATTCCAGGGCGTTTCGCGTCAGTTGGGATCAAGCATGAAGTCGGTGGGCGAAATCATGTCGATCGGACGTAATTTTGAAGAAGCTTTCCAGAAAGGTTTGCGTATGATTGGTTTGGGAATGCACGGATTTGTGGCCAACAAAGATATGTTTGCCGACGACTTGGACATTGCCCTTTCTGAACCAACCGACAAACGTGTGTTTTACCTGGCTCAGGCTTTACACAGCGGTTATTCGGTAGATAAACTGCATGACCTGACCAAAATAGACCGTTGGTTTTTATATAAGCTGGAACGCATTGTAGCATTAGAACATAGTTTACACAAATTCAATTCGCTGGAAACTTTACCTTCCGAATTGTTATTTGAAGCTAAGTTAACTGGTTTCTCCGATTTCCAGATTACGCGCCTGGTAACCAAATGCAGTAACGACGAAATTGACGAGAAGATAAAACTTACACGTAAACATCGCAAGAGTCTGGGTATTGTACCTTTTGTAAAACAGATCGATACATTGGCAGCCGAATATCCGGCACAAACCAACTACTTGTACCTGACTTACGGCGGAACAGCCAGCGATGTGAAATATCTCGGCGACCACCGTTCGGTAGTGGTTCTCGGCTCAGGAGCTTACCGTATCGGATCGTCGGTGGAGTTCGACTGGTGTGGTGTAAATGCATTGATGACCATTCGCAAGGAAGGTTTCCGTTCGGTAATGATCAATTACAACCCCGAAACGGTTTCGACCGACTACGATATGTGCGACCGTCTGTACTTCGACGAACTGAGCTTCGAACGTGTGATGGACATTATCGAAATGGAAAACCCGATGGGAACAATCGTTTCGACAGGAGGACAAATTCCGAATAACCTGGCATTAAAACTGGCAGGAATGAATGTAAATATTCTCGGTACTCAAGCTGTTGATATCGACCGCGCCGAAGACCGTCACAAGTTCTCGTCGATGCTCGATGCATTGAAAATAGACCAGCCACGCTGGAAAGAGTTGACAACATTCGAAGATGTAAACGAGTTTGTGGAAGGTATCGGATTTCCTGTGTTGGTACGCCCTTCGTATGTACTTTCGGGTGCAGCCATGAACGTTTGCCACGACAAATCGCAGCTCGAAAACTTCCTGAAATTAGCTACCGATGTATCGAAAAAGCATCCGGTGGTTATTTCTGAATTCCTCGAACGCTGCAAGGAAATTGAAATTGATGCAGTGGCTGATAAAGGCGAAATTTTAGTGTACGCCATTTCGGAACACGTAGAATTCGCCGGCGTTCACTCCGGTGATGCCACCACGCAATTTCCTCCGCAAAAAATTTACGTGGAAACTATTCGCCGCATCAAGAAAATTGCCGGTGAAATTGCCCGTTCGCTCAATATTTCCGGTCCATTCAACATTCAGTTCCTGGCCAAAGACAATTATATCAAGGTGATCGAATGCAACCTGCGTTCGTCGCGCTCGTTCCCATTTGTTTCGAAGGTACTGAAAATTAATTTTATCGAACTGGCAACAAAAGTAATGCTCGGGCTTCCGGTGGAAAAACCTGAAAAATCGGCCTTCGACCTCGATTACGTAGGTATCAAAGCGTCGCAATTTTCGTTCCACCGCCTCCAACTGGCTGATCCTGTATTGGGTGTGGACATGGCTTCGACAGGGGAAGTGGGTTGTATTGGCGACGATTTCTCCGAAGCTATCCTGAAATCGCTGCTTTCGGTTGGTTTCCGCATTCCGAAGAAACGTATTCTGATTTCTTCGGGCGAACCAAAATCGAAAGTGGAACTGTCGGACGCCTGCGCCCTGCTTCAAAAGAAAGGTTACGAACTATACGCAACACGTGGCACACAACGTTTTCTCAATGAAAATGGAGTGGACGCTATTGCTGTGAACTGGCCGGATGAAGATGGCGACTTGAATGTAAAAACCATGCTGTCGAACAAACAATTCGATCTTGTAATCAACATTCCTAAAAACACCACCAAACGCGAGCTGAAAAACGACTATATCATTCGTCGTAGCGCCATCGACTTCAACATTCCACTGCTTACCAATGCCCGCCTGGCTTCGGCATTTATCACGGCATTCTGCAGCATGAGTGTGGAAGACATTAAAATAAAGAGCTGGGATGAATATTAATTGACCTCACCCCTAACCTCTCTCCTTGAGGAGAGGGGAATAAGATAAACAGCCGGTTGCAAAATTTTGCAACCGGCTGTTTTTTGTGTTGTAATTAAAATTCTTATTCTATCCGAAAACATACTTAATCATATTTTTTTATTTATAATAGCGATCTTCGTTCCAGTTCGCGATATTCGAATTGACATATGCGCCATCCTGTCTGATTTCAAATGATTTATTCCATTCATCGTCTGCAATTCGTCCGTATTCCGACAAATACAATTCCTTATCGGTTATGGTACTAAACAGACAGGCATGATTTGCACCGTTGATGGTAATAAAATACAATCCTTCACTGCTGTAATCCCACGACTGCCAACGTGCCGAAGGAATACGATATTTGTTTTGAAATTTACCGGTCATTGAAAACAGATTAAAATACCAACACAAATTTATAAATAATTTTTGAAAGTTTGTTCTACTCAAATTTTTCATGAAGAAAATTGACAAATAAAATTCAAAATGCAAATAGAGATGACTAGTGTTATGTTAAGCGCAGAATGTCCAGAATAAGTCTTATCCAACAGACCGCATATAGCGGTCGTTCGGTATGCGGGGAAAGCGTTCAACCGCTTTGACGTATTACAAAACAACCGCCAAAGCATGATTAACATAGCACTAGTTTAATTTGATGAATTGACATCTCATTTTCTAAATGCCATAACTTTTTGTAATTTTTTATTAG